>JBBSSY010000524.1:0-3164 GCA_038241595.1 Chitinophagales bacterium
ATTAACAAAAACGACATTGTATTTTTTCGCCACCATGGTGCTGTTGCTGGTGCTGGCGGGTTTCTACCTGTTCCAGCAATTCAGCTGGCAGATCAATGAGCGCAGCGACCGGGAGCTGATGTCGGAAGAACAGGGGTGGATCGAGTACCTGCAGTCCGGGGTTGAAAATGGCAACGCGCTCATCCTTAAGTCGCGAGAAGTAATTATCTACCCGGTAGATGCCGAACCCGGTAATTTCCCCTTGCTGGAGGATAAGATCGAAAATACCGGGCGACCTGGCGGGCTGCCCTATCGCCAACTTTCGCAGGTGGTGGAGATCGGCAATATTTCCTACCTGGTCGTTTTAAAAAAATCACAGGAACAGAAAGCGTTGCTGATCACCAATTTCACCCGGACCATGCTGCTGGTGCTGGCCGGTTTGTTTCTCGTGATGCTGGTATTTAACTGGGTCATCAGCCGCAACCTGTGGGCACCATTCCGGCAATCGCTACAAAAGATCAGGAATACCGAACTGGGTAAAATCCATACCGTTCATTTCGATAAAACAAATACGCAGGAATTTAATGAATTAAATAATTCACTGAACGGCATGCGTGACAAGATCTACCGCGATTATATCAATATGAAAGAATTCACCGAAAACGCGGCGCACGAAATGCAGACACCTATTGCCGTTGTGCAGGGAAAACTGGAGTTGCTTTTACAGGATCAGAACCTGCAGGAAAAACAAATTGAAAACATTGCAGGAGCCGCCGATGTGTTAAGCCGGCTTGCCCGGCTAAACCAGGGCCTGTTGCTCCTGGCAAAAATCGAAAACAACCAGTATGAGGCGGTGGACGCCATCAGTTTTACAGAAGCCACCAATAAATACCTGAAGCTCTTTGACGAACTGGTTAAGGATAAGAATCTACGTGTTGAAATCATTTCCGATGGTGACTTCACCCCGAAATTGCACCCGCTGCTGGCAGATTCGCTGCTTACCAACCTCCTCGGTAATGCCATAAAATACAATTACGCGGGCGGCATCATCCGCATTGCCATTTCACCCGGCCGTTACCAGGTCAGCAATACCAGCCCCCTTGAACCAATTCCGAGTGAAAAACGATTCAAACGTTTCAATACATCAAAAAATGCCGATGAATCATCCAACGGCCTTGGCCTCGCGATAGCCAAAAAAATCGCCGATGCCAACGGGTTGGCGTTGCGGTATTTTTTTACAGATAATTTGCACGCCTTTGTCCTGGAAGATCTTGCGGGATGAGTACTTTACCCGGGTAACCTAGCCGATATTTATTTTTCTTACCTCCCATTCTTCCAGCCGGCTGACCAGCTTTTCTATATTGATCGGTTTGCTCAAGTAGTCATCCATGCCGGCGGCCAGGCAAGCGGCTTCATCACCCTGCATGGCATTCGCAGTCATGGCAATGATGACCGGTTGAACATGCATTGTGAGCGTACGGATCACTTTTGTGGCTTCCATGCCATCAAGCTCAGGCATCTGGACGTCCATTAAGATCATGTCATACCCATTGGCTGTAAAAAGATCTACCGCCTCCTGGCCATCTTCTGCAACATCCGGCTCGTAGCCCAGGTTTTTCAATACTTTGATCGCCAATTGCCGGTTAATCGGGTTGTCGTCGGCAATTAAAATATGCAGTGGATGACGTGTGGAAAAGTCAACAGAAAGCTTTTGACTCTTTTTTATTTCTGGCAGGGCGCTTTTACGCGATGGTTCAAACACGGTTAATAAACACTCCCGGAGAACGTTTCCTTTAATCGGTTTGTTGATGATTGATTGAAAGAGACCAGGCTGTTGTTTTCCGCGATCATCACCCAGGCTGCTTAACAGCATAATGGGTAGTGATGGCAGGCGTACCGTTATTTTCTGCGCCAGTTCGATTCCGTTCATGCCAGGCATGTTCATGTCAGTGATCAGCAGGTCAATGGAAGGAGAAGTGTTCAACCAGGTAAGCGCTTCGCTTCCTGACCCGGCCAGGATTGGTACCGCGTGCCACTGTTGGAGCTGCGTTTTTAGTATCCTTAGGTTGGTTGGGTTGTCGTCGACAACAAGTATTCGTTTGGCGGTGAGTGTTGCCATGCCGTTGGGCACGTTCCGTTGCGCCGTATGAAGCCCGGCTGCCGATGTAATCGTAAAACTGAATGTTGTTCCTTTCCCGGGTTCGCTTTGAATCTTGATATCCCCGCCCATCAGTTTCACCAGTTTTTCAGAGATGACCAGGCCAAGCCCGGTGCCGCCATATTTCCGCGTGGTGGACGAGTCTACCTGGGAAAACGGTTTAAAGAGCCGGTCGATTTTGTCGGCGGGAATGCCAATACCGGTATCACGCACGTCAAAGCAGATCTCCAGTTTACTGGTAACCGGCTCACAGAGACGCACTTGCAAAAGGATCTCCCCGGCAGGTGTAAACTTTATCGCATTGCTGACCAGGTTCATGAGCACCTGGCGAAGTCGCAAAGGGTCACCCATTATTTGATTGGGAACGTTTTGCTGTATCTCGTACACCAGTTCTAAACCTGTTTTAGCCGCTTTTTCTGCAAAAACGTCCAGCACTTCCTCGAGACACTGTCTTAGATCGAACTCGATATGTTCCAGTTGCAGGCTGTCTGATTCGATCCGGGAAAAATCCAGGATGTCGTTAATTATATTCAGCAAGCTTTCTCCACAGGAGATGATGGTTTCAGTGTAATTATGCTGTTCACCCGTTTGATTGGTCTCTTTTAACAGTGCAGCCGTTCCGATCACGCCATTCATCGGCGTCCGGATCTCGTGGCTCATGGTGGCCAGGAAAACACTTTTGGATTTATTGGCGTTCTCCGCTTCAACGCGTGCCTTTCTTTCTTCGTGCATCGAGTGCGCGAGCTGCGCTGTTCGCTCGCGGACCTGCTTCTGCAGCGCCAGTTTTTGCTTTTTTATTTCTTGCACCCGCCATTTAAAAACGAGCAGCGTTAACGCCGCCACCGCAACCAGCATGCTGCCTTTAAACCACCACGTAGCCCAGAACGGTGGGGTGATCGTGATGATGATGGAAGCCGGCACATCGTTCCAGACGCCATCATTATTTGCGCCTTTAACAAACAAGGTATATTTACCCGGATCCAGGTTGGTATACGTAGCCGTTCGCTGGTTTCCGGAATAGGTCCAG
>JBBSSY010000525.1:0-3161 GCA_038241595.1 Chitinophagales bacterium
CGGACCGTAGTAATTTTTTTGAAAATCGGCTGGAGATATGTCTTCAAATGTATCAATAGGCCTAAGTTGCATGCTGAGGTAAATTTTATGAGCGCAAAAATAATATTAAATCATTGTTAACTAGTGAATCGTTTAATCAGCAAATTCCTAATATTAAGTATATTTTTCCACGAACAGTACGGCAAAACGCATGCCTTCGCGTTATAATTTTTTGTTATGCTTTTACACCTTCATCCTGACAATCCGCAGCCGCGCAATATCAAGACCATTGTAGAATGTTTGCTCGATGGCGGTATCATCATCTATCCTACAGATACTATCTACGGGCTGGGCTGTAGTATTTTCCAGCAAAAGGCCATTGAAAATATATGTCGCATCAAAAATATCGATGTTAAAAAGGCACAGCTCTCGTTCATCTGTAATGATCTCAGCGATCTGAGCATGTATACAAAAAGTATTTCCACGCCATTATACCGCATGCTGCGAAACCACCTGCCGGGGCCCTATACATTTATCCTGCCGGCCAGCAAACAGGTGCCTAAAATTTTAAAAAGCAAAAAGGAAACGATCGGTCTTCGTATCCCGGATAATAAGATTGCCTGTACAATTATTAAAGAACTGTCACATCCCATACTGAGCGCTTCCTTACCCGGTGAAATGGTAGAAGAATATACGGATCCGGAGTTCATGTATGAAAATTTCAAAAACCTGGTAGACATCGTAATCGATGGGGGCATCGGTGGCATGGTTCCATCCACCATCATCGATTGTAACACGGAGCCGCCCACGCTGATCAGGCAGGGCCTGGGCGAGTGGGAAGAAACCATGAATGAAAATTAAACAG
This sequence comes from Chitinophagales bacterium, assembly GCA_038241595.1. Taxonomy (GTDB): domain Bacteria; phylum Bacteroidota; class Bacteroidia; order Chitinophagales; family Chitinophagaceae; genus JADCRZ01. Next base: position 845 of record JBBSSY010000525.1, read on the forward strand.
CTATGACTCATTTTAATACATATTTCCCGGCAGACCTCGTGCTGCAGACAAAACGCGTGGTGTTGAGGCCGCTGGTAGCAGCAGATCTTGACGAGTTCAGGCGCATAGCTGCTTCTCCGGCACTTTGGACGTATTTTGCCAAAGAACTCAACAACGACACCCAGCTCGCAGAGTGGGTCAACGACGCCATCCAGGAACACGCCTCGGGTAAACGTGTGCCTTTTACCATCGTCGACAAATTCACCGGCGCTGTTTGCGGCTCGTCCAGTTTTGGAAATATTTCTTTTATCGATCAACGAGTCGAGATCGGGTGGAGTTGGCTGGGGGAAGCCTACCTGGGATCAGGCATAAACTTCCATGCGAAGTTTGCACTGCTGCAATTTGCTTTTGACCAGTTGCATGTTGAACGGGTCGAGATAAAAACAGACAACCTTAATGAACGGGCAAAACAGGCGCTGCGAAAGATCGGCGCCACGGAAGAAGGCGTACTCCGCAGCCACATGCTGATGACCCACGGACGAAGACGCGACTCGGTATATTTTAGTATTTTGAAAAGTGAGTGGGAAGCCCTTAAGTCGGGGAGGTTTGCCGGGATGGGATACGAGGGATGAGCAAAACTAAAATGTTCAATGCTCAACGAAAACGCCGCGCATCTTCTTGTATTGAGCATTGAACATTGAGCGTTGAATAGTGAAAATTATTTCGCACTAAAAATACGTACCTGGGTAGTATCCACTGCGTATTCTTCAACAATAAATTGATCGCTGATATTTGTCGAAAATAGTGCTCTCTGCGCCGATTGAATATTGAAACTTTTGCGATGGTATTTGCACAAGCCATGCGCAGTGATCGCCGTGCGATGTTCAGGAGTACCATAGCCTTTGTTGGAATGCCAGTTGTAATGTGGATGTTCCTCGTGTAATCGTTTCATGTAGGCGTCGCGCGTTGTTTTCGCTATAATACTGGCGGCCGCGATTGACGCGTACCGGCCGTCGCCTTTGATAAAACAGCGATGAGGTACTTCTTTGTAAGGCGTAAAATAATTCCCGTCTATCAGTAAGAAATTTGGTAGGGTTGCAAGTTGTTCGATCGCCAGGTGCATGGCTTTAAGAGATGCACGCAGGATATTGATCCGGTCTATTTCTTCCACATCTACCATCGCCACGGCATAAGCCAGTGCTTCTCTTTGGATGATGGGCGTCAGTTCGTCCCGTTCAGCTTCTTTTAATTGCTTTGAATCGTTGAGCAACGGGTGCCTGAAACGTTTTGGCAGGATGACGGCGGCGGCGAACACCGGCCCGGCGAAACAGCCGCGGCCAACTTCATCACATCCCGCTTCAACGCATGACCGCTGGTGGTAAGATTTAAGCATGACCAAAATTAAGGTTTAAGGTTTAAAGTTTAAGGTTTAAAGTTGGTTTATGCAGTGAGCGCTATACGGTCCAACTAACTTAAAACCTTAAACTTAAAACCTTACACTTACACCGTCTTATATTTGCATAAATGTACCAGTCTCCCCGTTCATATCGTTCCGTAGCCATCTGGGTGTATATCGGTGTGGCCATGCTTTTAATACAGGTGGTATTGGGTGGGATCACGCGGCTGACTGGCTCAGGGCTTTCGATTACGGAATGGAATGTGATTACGGGTACATTGCCGCCCATGAACGAGCAACACTGGACGGAAGAGTTTGCCAAATACCAGCAGACGCCACAATACGCACTCCTGAATACCGACTTCACCCTGCGCGACTTTAAGTTTATTTTTTTCTGGGAGTGGCTGCACCGTTTCTGGGCACGACTTATCGCACTCGTCTTTGTGATCCCTTTTATTGTATTCCTCGTGCGGAAAAAATTTAGACAGGATATGATTGTTCCCTTGCTGATCCTGCTACTTCTGGGTGCCATGCAGGGTGCAATCGGTTGGGTCATGGTAGCCAGTGGACTTACCGGCGACGCGGTGTATGTAAAGCCGACGAGGCTGGCCTTACATTTCGTTTTTGCACTTGGGCTTATCTCGTATGCCTGGTGGTTTGCTTTGCAACTCTCTGTGCCATCTTCACAAAAATTGGTTAACAAAAATCTGCGTAACTGGTCAGTTGGCATCATTGGTTTAACTTTCCTGCAACTGAGGTTTGGTGCGCTCATGGCTGGCCACAAGGCTGCTACTGCGGCCCCGACCTGGCCGCTGATCGATGGCAACTGGGTACCAGGCGGCATGTTTCGCTTCGCGCCAGCGGCAATCAATATCATTGAAAATAAACGTACCATTCATTTTATCCATCGTACACTCGCATACGTATTGTTCCTGGCCGTAC
>JBBSSY010000526.1:0-3157 GCA_038241595.1 Chitinophagales bacterium
ACGGATGAATTTTTCAACAGTTCGCAATGGCTTAAATTTTATTTCTTTATTATTATCTTCCTGTTGTTTGCCACCGTAAAAGAATGGAAACCGTTCTTCCTGAACAGGCAGAGAATGATTTTTACTTTACTGACGCTGGGCATATTGACCGAAGCGTCTATTTTCCAGGTGACAAGCTATATTCCACCGGACAATAACATATTCTTTCACAGCTTTGCTCTGGTTTTTATCCTGGTATTGCTGGCGGAATACCTGCCAATCCGTTTTGAATCCTGGCCCACGCTGCTGGTAGCCCTGGCAGGCATCATGTTATGGTGGAGCAGTGTGTACTGGAAATATCTTGAAAAATTTATCGTGCATCCTGCACCGGCAGGTGCACAGGCGGCAGATGTGGTCAATAAAAAAAGTTACCTGATTTTCAAACCGGATACCACCGACGTGCCGATGAGCCAGTGGCGCGGCATCCCGCTAAAAGCGTTTGGAAAAATGCTGTTGCCTGGCCCTACCGTTGACGGTATCGAGCGATTAATGAAAATGGACCTGGTGAAAAACAATCCGTCGCTGAAGGTGCTGAATATGACAGAGTTGACACCACTGGCGAGAGAAATGCATTTTGAACTGGAGAAAGGTTCTTATTATCCATTATGGTATCACAAGGGGGTCGGGATGTTCCAACAGCAAACCGATATGTTTTCAACAAGGGTAAAAAATAATTTCTACGACCTTGTTTTGTTTGAATACATCCCTTATCTCAATAATTTTTACCCTTTCCAGGTGCGTGACGACCTGCTGAAATACTACAAACGCATCGACGTTTTCCCGGCGCCCCGCAAACCAAGCATACAGGCCTGGGTGGAAGTGTATGTAAAAAAGACTGCGGCAGACCTAGCAGCTCCGGGAGTTCAATAATATCTCAACTTCTTCTGAATACTGATTACTGATTTCTGATAGCTTATAGCACTACTTGTTATCCAGCAACAGATTAATGTGCCGCCTAATCCTTTTAAGGCTTCCTTTCCAAAGGCCACCATCAATCTGCAGGCGTCTGTCCATCGTCCATACAATGGCCCGTTCGTCTTTTACCTGGAAAAGGTGTTTCTTAAAGGTGTCCCGCAGTTTAACACCCAGCCAGCCATCTTCATTGGTGCCGGGCGGGTGATTGAATCCACCTACCTTTTCGCCTTCTGATTTGCGGAAGGCCGAGTTGCTGCCGTAAACGTTTACGGCTTCTTCCCTAAATATTTTATTCATCCATTTGGACAGGTCAGACATATATTCATAACCCAGGTAAAGCAGGTGCCGGCCACCCTGCGCAGGGATAAAAGAGAATTTGCCATAAACCATCACATTTTCATCAAGCGCAAGTGGTGCAACCATCAGGTCGATCCAGTCGGGCGGGTATATGGTGTCCGCATCTGCATTCAGGATGTACCTGCCGGTTGCGTAGGCCAATCCCGCATTCCGCGCCTGGGTGATGCCCTGTTGCTTTTCAATGATGCAGGTAACACCGGTTGAGCGGGATAACTGCAGCGTCGCATCCGTGGAATTGTTGTCCACGACGATGATTTGGATGCGTTTGGTGGTACTGGAGGCAGAAAGGGAAGAAAGCGTTTTCAGGATATTTCGTTCTTCATTATAAGCGGGGATGATGATAGAGACATCCGGTTCTGCCGACTGCAAGCGGTCAACATCGCGCCGGATCGTGGCGAATCTTTGCTCCAGTATTTCTTTTGACTGGTTATGTCGTTTGATATGTTTCGGGATTGCCAGTGAACGCATTGTAACAAATAAGAGAATTTCAAATCTAACCCAATAAGATTGAAAACAGCTGAGAATTACGGTTAGTGACAAGTTGCCTGATAACAAGTTGCAGGAAGGACTTAACTGGTGCATGTCAAGATACGACTTGCAACGCGTCTTAGGGAACATGTAACACCTCTCTAACTTTTTTGCTATCAGGCAACTTGTTATCTTTATAACCACTTCACAAAACGTTGTAATTATAGCGACTTCCACCATACTGTCCAGTCCGATAGAGTACTTAAAAGGTGTGGGTCCTTTGCGTGCCGACCTGCTTAAAAAAGAACTGTCGATATTTACTTTCGAGGACCTGCTTGTATGCTATCCCTACCGCCATATCGATCGCACGGAGATCCGCCCGATCAGTGAAATTTTACCGCAAACTGATTTTATACAGGTTGCCGGCAGGCTGGTCAGCTTGGACATCATAGGCGAAAAGCGAGGAAGAAGGCTCATTGCCTCGCTCAGGGACTCGTCGGGTTCGTTGGAACTGGTCTGGTTCCAGGGCATTCAGTGGGTGCAAAAAATGCTGGAAACGGGTAAGGACTACCTGGTATATGGTCGTGCCGGCTTTTTTATGGGCATGCCGCAAATCACGCATCCCGACATTGAACCGTTACAAACAGAAAACCCTGAAGCAAAACGTCTGCTGGAACCCGTGTATGCCAGCACGGAGAAACTGAAAGCGCGTGGTTTGGGTGGGCGGCAGCTGGCAAAACTTACCCAGGCTTTGTTCCTGGTGCTGCGGGAGCGCGACCTTCCGGAGAATTTACCGTCCGCTATCCTGGAACAATTATCGTTGCCACCAAGGTATAAAGCATACCAGCAGATACATTTTCCACCTGACCGCGAGGCGTACGACAACGCGGTGCGTCGCTTGAAATTCGAAGAACTTTTCCTGGCGCAGCTACGGCTGGGGCTCATAAAATCGCAGCGACACCGGTTCTCAAGGGGGGTAGTCTTTAACCGCGTGGGAGATTTGTTCAATACTTTTTACAAAGAGCATCTGCCGTTCGAATTGACCGGGGCTCAAAAAAGGGTGTTGAAAGAGATCAGGCAGGATACCGCACGCGGCAAACAAATGAACCGGCTGTTACAGGGCGATGTCGGCAGCGGTAAAACCATTGTGGCCCTTCTTTGCATGTTGCTCGCGATCGACAACGGCTTCCAGGCTTGTATGATGGCACCCACGGAAATCCTGGCGCAACAGCATTATGCCAGCCTTACCGAATTGCTGCATGGCCTCCCGGTAAACGTGCGCTTTCTTAGTGGGTCATCTAAATCAAAAGCGAGGAAAGAAGCGCTCGCTATGGCGTTGGACGGCTCCTTAAACATACTTATTGGCACGCATGCGGTG
>JBBSSY010000527.1:0-3155 GCA_038241595.1 Chitinophagales bacterium
ATCCGGTTCATTTTTACCGCCACGTGATTTACTGAAATACCCATAATCTCGCTGATTTGCTGATAATCGAATTCGTCGAGGTAGAGTGTGACGATCGCTTTGTCGATCTTCGATAAATGAAAAATCGCTTTATTCATCGCGTCGAGCTGGTCATTGTGTGGCATCGTGTCCGCGGGCAGCTGCGGATCAACGACTTGTGTTGACACGACAGCGGCCTGTTTGCGGTCTTTTTTAAAATACGTAATGGCGGTATTTAGTGCCACCCGGTAAAGCCAGGTCGAGAATTTCGCCTCGCCCTTAAAATTTTTTACTCCTTTCCACGCATTTAGTAGGATTTCCTGCATCAAATCTTCGCGGTCCCGCCTGGTATCCATATACAGGTTGCAGACTTTGTGGATGATGAGCTGGTTATCTGCCACTGCCTGTAAAAATTCTTTTTCTGAAAACATCTGCGCCGTGAAATTAGAAAAAACACAACTGTTAGTACCGATAACCGCCAAAACATTACAACAAAAAATCCCGGCAAATTGCCGGGACGGTGATTCATATGGAGATCAGTCTACATTAAGCGCTTACTGAATGGAAATTTGTTTTACCACTTCTTTTGCCTGTTCTTTCTTTGGCAGTAAAAATTTCAACAACCCGTTTTCATATTTTGCCTGTATGTTATCAGCATCGATCTTGTCATCAAGGCTAAAACTCCGCTTGAAACTCTTGTACGTAAACTCTTTGCGAACAGACTTCATCCCCTCATTTTTAGCTTCTTCTTTCTGGTCGTAACCAATGGTTAACAGGCCTTTTTCAATACTCACTTTGAAATCTTCCTTATTTCTGCCGGGTGCATTCAGTTCCAGGTGGTATGCATCAGCCGTTTCCGCGATATTAACGGGTGGAACGGCCAAATTGGCTTCCCGGGTATATCCAGCAGGAAGATCATTAAATAATTCGTCGAATGCATTGAATCTTTTGGGGAATGCTTTGTTTAGATTAACGAGTGTCATTTTTTTATCTTTTTTAAATTTTTTAGTAATTGCGAACGAGGAGTGATTTTCAAACGATGTACCATTGTATATTCCGACGATTATTTAAGCCAACATTACGCAAAGCCACGACTTATACTGCCAGAAAGGCGTTTTTAAAATGCTTTACCTGACTTATTGTCTGCACTTGGTTGTTTATGCAATTGATTGTAATTATTATACCTTTGCGGATTAATTCACAGATCAAACAATAAGTATATGTATCCTGAACAGTTGATTATACCAATGAAAGAGGAGCTGACCGATTACGGCTTCCAGGATTTAAAGACACCAGAAGCCATCGACGAAACGCTGGCTAAATCAGGCACTACCCTGGTTGTGCTGAATTCGGTTTGCGGTTGTTCTGCCGGCACTGCTCGTCCGGGTGTTTTAATGGCCATTCATCACGCAACCAAAAAGCCTGAACACCTTTCTACGACTTTTGCGGGTTTTGATGTTGATGCCGTTGAACGTCTGCGCGAGAAGCTGTTACCGTATCCGCCGTCTTCCCCGTCGGTAGCACTTTTTAAAGATGGCGAGCTCGTTCATTTCATCGAGCGCCACCAGATCGAAGGCAGATCGGCACAAATGATTGCGCAGAACCTGATCGCTGCTTTTGAAGAGCACTGCTGATCATCCTGCTATTTTTTATTACGAACCTCTTCCAACCGGAAGGGGTTTTTTAAACCTTCCACTATAGATCGCTAATTGTTCCCGGAAATCAGCACTTATGTATCCAAATTTATATTACGCTTTTCAAGACTTGTTCGGGGTAGATGAAAAATGGAAATTTCTTCGCTTCGTAAATTCGTTTGGTTTTTTTGTAGCGTTGGCATTTGTAGCGGCAGCGATGGTGCTGGCTAGTGAGTTGAACCGGAAAAGCAAAATGGGCCTCCTGCAGTACGAGGAATCGAAGATCACTGTGGGCAAACCGGCCTCGGGCCTGGAGTTGCTGATAAACTTCATCCTGGGTTTTTTACTTGGTTATAAGATCATTGGTGCTTTTATTTCTGACAGTCCGCTGGCAGCGAATCCGCCATCTTTCATTTTTTCTACGGAAGGAAGCTGGCCAATGGGTATCGTGCTGGGGTTGTTGTTCGCGGGTTTAAAATGGCGGGAAAAAGACAAACAAAAGCTGGCCAAACCGGAAGAAAGAATCATTCGCATCTGGCCGCATGACCGCGTGGGAGACATTGTTATCCTGGCAGCCATTTTTGGCTTTCTTGGTGCGAAGATATTTCACAACCTTGAAAACTGGGATGAACTGGTACGGGATCCGATCGGTTCGCTGCTGTCTTTTAGCGGGCTCACCTTTTACGGCGGGTTAATCTGTGCAGCACTGGCCATCTGGTGGTATGCCCGTAAACATGGCATCGGTATCTGGCATTTAAACGATGCCGCCGCGCCGGCCCTGATGCTGGCTTATGCCATGGGCAGAATTGGCTGCCAGGTAGCCGGCGATGGCGACTGGGGGATCCTCAATAGTGCCTATACCGCTACGGCGGAAGGAAAAACATTGCCGGGTACCGCAGCCCAGTTTGCCTCTTTACTTGAAATGCATAAAAACTTTTATCTGCAACAATTCGGTAGCCTGGACCGCGTTCACCACGTGTTCTTCAAGGCGCCATCTTTTTTGCCAGACTGGATGGTTGCCTATGCGTACCCCCACAATGTGATCAATGAAGGGGTCAATTTTGCAGGATGCACAGGTCAATATTGCAGTTACCTGCCTATACCCGTTTTCCCCACGCCTTTTTACGAAACAATTACCTGCCTGGTACTTTTCCTCGTGCTCTGGCTTATCCGCAAGAAAATTCAGACACCGGGCAAACTCTTCGGTATATATTTAATACTCAACGGGGTAGAACGCTTTTTTGTCGAGAAAATTCGTGTAAATACAACCTATTCTATTTTTGGATTCCATCCGACACAGGCGGAACTGATTTCTTCCTTTCTCGTAATTGCCGGCGTTATGATGTTGATACTTCTAAAACGCAAGACGCCCACATCGGCATAACCACCTATCTAAGATTATTTCGTTCCCTGTTTTTTGGGTATTGCCATGCCATGCCTAGACTAAACGAGATTCGCACGTCTAATCCCTCCACTTGCTCAATTTATCCACAACTGCTTTCA
>JBBSSY010000528.1:0-3154 GCA_038241595.1 Chitinophagales bacterium
AGATCATTTTCGAAAAACGGCGGATTGGAAATAACGAGGTCGTATTTCTGGTGACCGCGGAACGTCCTGGCGTCTGCTTCAAAGGCCTGGATGCGCGCTGGCCATTCGCTGGCGGTGATGTTTTCCTTTGCCTGCAGGAAGGCATTTTCGTCAACGTCGATGGCGTCAATCGCTGCGGCGGATTTCTGGGCGAGCATTAGCGCCAGCAAACCGGTGCCGGTACCGATGTCCAGTATAAAATTAACAGCAGGATCACCAGCCACCTCCTTCGCCACCCAGGCGCCGAACAGGCAGGCGTCGCTGCAGACCTTCATCGCGGAGCGGTCCTGGCGGATGGTGAAATTTTTAAAGATGAAGTAGGGGTTGGACACTTACGAATTTCGTTTTTAATGCTACCAGGTTGCGCGGGGGGACGGTGAAACGTCCAAATCTTCAAATCGCCCATCCAGATATCTATAATACGCCGTTATCGCGATCATCGCGGCGTTGTCGGTACAATACTGGATGGCAGGTATATAGGTGTTCCAGTTATTTTTTTCACCCATGGCGGTAAACGCTGTCCGAAGCCCACTATTGGCCGAAACGCCGCCGGCAATACATAGTTCCCGGATGCCGGTTTGAAAAGCAGCGGCCTGTAATTTATTTAGCAGGATACTTACTATCCGGTCCTGGATGGATGCGCAGATATCCGGTAAATTTTCCGCGACAAATTTCGGGTTGGCCGTTGTCTGTTTCTGGATAAAATACAAGATGGCTGTTTTAAGTCCGCTGAAACTGAAATTGAGCCCGGGTATCTGCGGTTCTGGAAAAGGGAATCTTTTTGGGTTGCCCTCGCGGGCATATTTGTCGACCAGTGGACCGCCGGGATACGGCAGCCCTAACAATTTGGCCGACTTGTCAAAAGCTTCGCCGGCAGCATCGTCGAGCGTTTCGCCAATCACTTCCAGCGAATCCGGCGCGCGGCACAATACGATCTGTGTATGACCACCGCTTACGGTGAGGCAAAGGAATGGGAATGACGGCCGGCGCTCGGGGATGAGATTTGCGAGCACATGCGCCTGCATGTGATGCACCGGGATCAGCGGCTTATCCAGCGCGAGGGACAAGGACTTGGCAAATCCGGCGCCGACCAGCAGCGACCCGATCAGTCCCGGCGCCTGCGTAAACGTAATGGCGTCTAACTGGGTCAGTGAGATGCCTGCCTCCCTGATCGCGGCATCAATCACCGGCACAATGTGTTGCATGTGGGCGCGGCTGGCAAGCTCGGGCACCACGCCGCCATATCTTTCATGGACGAGCTGGTTGGCGATGTAGTTTGACAAGATTTTTCCGTCGCGGCAAACGGCCGCAGCAGTATCGTCACAGGAAGATTCGATGGCTAGTAGGGTAACGGACATGATAAGCGTTTTGAGCGGGGGTTTGTACTGCCGGATTACTTGGTGCGGATCGCTACCACCGGGTCCATGCGGGCAGCAATAGTCGCCGGTATAATGCCGGCAAGCATGCCAATGACGATACAAATACTAACGGCAAGACCCATGATGCCGACTGAAATAAAAATGGGAAAGTCGAATACGGAAGAAATTATTTTTGTCATGATAAATACGAGTAAGATCCCAATGGCGCCACCCAGGATACAAAGGAAAGCCGATTCCAGCAGGAACTCAAGCAGGATCGTGGAACGTTTGGCACCGATGGCTTTTTTCAAACCGATCTGGCTCGTGCGTTCGCGCACCGTTACGAACATGATATTGGCCACGCCGAACATGCCCACGATCAGCGACAAACCGGCAATGGCCCAGCCGCCCAGGTTGATCCCGGCAAAGAGCCCTTCCGTCGCCTGTCGAAACGGTTCGATGTCGTTCAGGCTATAATTGTCTTCCTGCGTCGGTTTTAACTTGCGGATCGATCGCATGGCGCCCGTCAGTTCGTCTTTCAGCTGTGGCACCGATACATTGTCTCTTCCTTTTACAATGATCACCGGGTTGCCACCGTCTTCTTTAATCATCGTTTTGAGAAAACGATAGGGGAGAATGATGCAATCATCAAATCCCCAAATATTTATGAGGCTCGTGCCCTGCTTTTTAATCAGCCCGATTACATTGGCCACCTTACCCTTGATCATAATCGGTTTACCGATCGCACTCTCCGGGTTGATAAATAATTGCTCGGCCACATTGTATCCCATAACCACTGAATGAGCCGCGCGGTCAAAATCTGCCTGCTGAAAATACCGACCGAGCGAAATATCTATCTTCTGGATGTCGATAAATGCTTCAGAAAAACCATAATACTGCACCCCGCTGACCAGGTTATCTTCATACTCCACATTATCGCGGGTTTCTATTTTAAAGGCCATCTTATCTGCACCGGGCACCTTCTGTTCGAGCAGGTTCATCTCTGAAAATTTCATTGCCGGACGTTTGATCAGCCTCCACCATTCACCGTTTGGTTTATATTCCCATTTGTCGATATAGATTGAATTGGTACCCAGGGCGTTGATGTCATTCTGCACATTGCGTTGCAGGCTGTTAACGGTGGCCAGAACACCGATGATGCAGAATATGCCAATGGTAATGCCGAAGAGGGAGAGGAACGTCCGTAGCTTGTTTGACCTGAATTCTTCCAGTGCCATCTTTAAGCTGGAACCGATGATGTCGAAGAATTTTAGCATATTCAAATGTACGTTTCAAATGAATTGCCGGGGCGATTATTTTCCGGGCGCCGGCACGATAAATACGTTCGCGCCCGTGAAATTGTGCCCGGGCGTCGCTTCTTTGGGAAAGAGACCAAAAACGGTGCTCCCGCTGCCGGTCATGGATGCATACAAGGCACCTGCATCATACAATTGTTGTTTGATACGGGCAATTTCCGGGTATGCGTAGAACACGGGTATCTCAAAATCGTTGAACAGGATATTTTTCCAGGACGCGACGGGCTGTTGAACAACCTCTTTTAGTGAAACTCCTGAGCGGCTGATTTCCCGCGTTGCCATGCCCAGTTGAGCAAACGCCCATCCGGTATCGATGTGCATCCGGCCATTTACAAAAACCATGGAGTAGTTAGTCAGGTCGAGGGTAACCGGTTCGAGCATTTCACCACGGCTGCTCGCGAAACAAGGGGTGTTGATGATAAAAAAAGCACAGTCGCTGCC
>JBBSSY010000529.1:0-3120 GCA_038241595.1 Chitinophagales bacterium
ATCGAGCCGTGCAAATTCCCGATGTCCATTGGCTTCACGTATCACCAACACATTCTCACGCCGGGCATAGACAGTGAGTCCGCCGGCCATACCGATTGCTTCCAGGATATTCACGCGCTCGCTCGGTACCGGGAACTGCCCCTCCCTGATTACCTCCCCAATCATGGTAATTCGGAAATTTACAAACCGGATACTGTAATAAGGGTTTTGAAGTACCGCTTTTAATTTTGAATCAAGTAATGCCGACAACTCCGGTTTTGTAAGGCCCGCAACCTGTAGATTACCCACTCCCTGGAATTGAATGTTTCCCCGGTCATCTACCAGGTATCCGCCCGCATTAGCCAGATTATAAATAGCCGTAGCAGCAGTGTTGTCACTATACACGACAATGGTAATGATGTCCGCTTTTTGAATGACAGGTTCCCTGACAACGTATTGACTCAACTGCGCAGTATCAAACTGACCTTGGACATATTGGATAGGGCGTGTACTTACGCAAGACTCCAGGAAGATCAGCATGACTACCGCGGAAAAAGTAACAAGAAATTTCATATGTAAACGCGTATCGATTTCATCTAATGAATTGTAACAGTATATTTGGGACTAATCATCCTGTTCTTGTCTGGTCATCCCATGGCTTCGCCCCCTCAGTTACAGCCTATTGTTGAACTGCCTGATTTATAACCTATTATCACTTGTCGCTTTGTATAAAAAAAGGCATAAATGAGTAGTAAACTCTTTTATACCTTTTGTCATTTTTCGCTACTTTCCAGCAATTCTGTTCTTGCTGCCCTGTCTTGCGCTCAATCTAAATCGGAAAATGCTGCTCATTATAAATAACTTTCTGAATCTTTTATAGTGCTCGGGCCATTCATTGAATGGCCTTTATTAAAATTCGTGCAAATATAGGAGATTTTAAATGTAAGTAACGTCCAAACCATTCATACTCCCGTCACAAAAGAGGTAATCACCTGAATCAAAACACCATATCTTAGTGCCCTCAACCCTACACCATTGAATCAACGTTACTATTCGCTGGACGTTTTCCGCGGCGCCACCGTGGCACTCATGATCCTGGTAAACAACCCCGGCAGCTGGAACAACATCTACTCGCCGCTCGAACATGCAGCCTGGCACGGAGCAACACCTACAGACCTGGTGTTCCCGTTCTTCCTGTTCGCAGTCGGCAACGCCATGTCGTTTGTAATGCCCAGGTTCGAAGCTGCCGGAACTGCCGTCTTTCTCAGAAAAGTTTTTAAACGCGCCTTCCTCATCTTTATCATCGGCACCCTGTTGAGCTGGTTTCCGTTTGTACGCTGGGAGGGCGATGGACTGGTTGTTAAAACGCTGGAGAATATGCGCATCCTGGGTGTATTGCAACGCATTGCCCTTTGTTATCTCTTTGCCAGTCTCATCATATACTATTTCAAAACGCGCGGTGCGTTTGTAATTGGCGCAACGTTCTTACTCGTTTACTGGGTCCTGTGCATCACCCTCGGCAACCCGGCGGACCCGTTCAGCCTGGAAGGCTTCTGGGGTACGGCAGTCGATCGCAACCTGCTCGGCGAAAATCATCTCTACCACGGGGAAGGCGTGGCTTTCGATCCCGAAGGCCTGGTCAGCACCATCCCGGCCATTGTACAGGTCATCTTCGGCTACCTCGTCGGGCAATACATCCAGCAAAAAGGTAAAAATTTCGAAATGCTCGCCAACCTGTTCGTAATCGGTGCAGTATTGTTGTTTGCCGGCATCTGCTGGGACATGGTATTCCCGATCAATAAGAAGATCTGGACAAGTTCGTTTGTGCTTTTTACAACCGGCCTGGCCATTACCGTCCTGGCCGTCTTCATCTATGCGATTGAATTCAGGAAATACACGGGTTTCCCAACCGGCTTCTTCAACGTATTTGGCAAAAATCCCCTGTTCATCTACGTGATGAGCGGGTTCATACCACGGCTGCTGGGTCTTATACGGATCTTCGACCATGTAGGCGATGACGGAAAAAATAGCTACATCACCCCATTTGGCTGGTTTTATAAACACATTTGTGAACCGGTTTCGCTCAATCTTAAAAACGGTTCCCTGCTCTACGCCATCAGCCTGGTCCTCTTATACTGGTTGATCGGGTATTACTTAAACCGGAAGAAAATTTACATCAGGGTCTGACCCGGGTCGTCAAAACACATCGCCTGTGCTCCGAAAATTTCTCCAGCGGCTGTTGAAAAAGCCAGTGACCCGTTTAGCGGAAAAAGTATCCTCTTCCCCAAAGAGGAAGGATGTTTTCTCCTCCCTTTCGCAGACTTTGGAAGCTATTCGTAGTAATAAGGTAGAAACCGGGATCATCGTGCCGATCGATTCGGCCACCCAACGGATCATTATCTTTTCCGATGAACACAAGGGGGCCGGTGACCTCGCGGACGATTTTCACCCTGCCGCGCCCAATTACCAGGCGGCGCTCAGGTATTATTTTGAACACGATTTCATCCTGGTAAACCTGGGCGATTGCGAAGAACTATGGGAAACAACCCCTAAAACGGCCATCGATAAAAACCGCCAGACCCTCGGACTGGAAGCCAACTTCCTGGAAGCCGATCGGTATTACCGCATCTTCGGCAACCACGACCTTGAATGGAAATATGCCATCCAGCAGAACCTCTACCTGAAACCAGTATTCGGCGAGAAATTAAAAGTGTATGAAGGACTGCTGCTGCAAACCGCCTGCAACAATAAAACCTATTCTATTTTCCTGACGCACGGCCACCAGGGCGACAAACAAAGCGATGGCAACGGCTTTAGCAAATGGGTCGTCGCCGCGATCTGGACACCGGTTCAGCGTTTCCTCGAGATCAGCATCAACAGCGTCTCGGATTCTTACGACCTGGTAGACCGCCACAACATCATGATGTATGAATGGAGCGCCACGCAGAAAGACCTCCTGTTTATCTCCGGGCATACCCACAAACCGGTGTTCGCCTCGCTTGATCACATCGACCGGCTGAACAAACAACTGCTCAAAGCCAAAGAAGCAAAAGATGCTGTTGCGATCCAGTCGCTGAACGACGCATTGGAAAAAAGGAAAATTGAATATGCCGGCAAAAAGTTCGTTAAGGCCATGGCACA
>JBBSSY010000530.1:0-3114 GCA_038241595.1 Chitinophagales bacterium
GTGAAGTTACCGAAGGCGTCCATGTCTTATCTGTAGATTGCATGTATACCTCCTTTTCTTTGATGAAGATTCAAATTTAAGCAGAATTAACAGGATTAAATAATTTTCAGAATTAATGTTTCAGCGCAAGGCACCTCGAGTAAATACGAACAGTTTAATGACCTATTTATCAATGCTGAAAATTATTCAATTCTTTTACATTCTGTCCATTCCTGTTAACTATTTAATCCTGTAAACCCTGCTTTACTTCAACAATCCAAAATCCACTACGCGACGCTGGAAGGTTTTATCCATGATCACCCAGGTAACTTCATAGCTGCCGACGGTTTCCTTGTTAAGCATGTAAATATAGATGTGGTGTTTGTCGGGAGAGAGATAGACCGCGTTTAGCGAACGCAGGTTTCCTCCTGCATCTGTGTAATTGAACGTTGGATTATACAGGTCGGCATACATGGCGGGCGGAATGACCACCGTATCCTTCCCGATCGTTACGGTTACTGACTGGATGACCGTTTTTGGCATCTTGCCGTAGTTGCCGTAATAGGGCCTGGTGTCGATCTTGGTCAGGTATTTTTCGTCGTAGTAGGTTAATTTATGTTTAGCCGGCTCAAAGGCGGCGGATTTTACGGTCACCCTGATATCATTGCCTTCAAAAATCATATAATTGCGACCGTAGTCTTTAATTGGAATGCTTTTCAACGGCAGCTTGCCAGTGCTTTCATCGATACCGGCCATCGCGAATGCGGCGAGGTCACCACGGATGTCTTTCTCCCGCATCTTCATGAAGTTATCTTTTTTACTCCGGTAGTCGGGAAAGTCATCCTGGGCAAATATCATGGAAGACGATACACTCAGCAATAAACAAAAAATAACACGCAACATAAATACCGTTGATTTAATAATGAATATAATAACGTAATTAAAAAACGCCCATCGCGCTGTCAACAAATCTTTCTAAATGGTAGCTGACTGCTCACAGCTGATAGCTGATAGCTGATAGCCTTCCTCCCCATACCCTATACTTCATACCCCATACCCCCTCTTCTCCAGGGCCTCCACTTCTTTTGCATAGTCATACCGCAGGTCGTCATGCAGCGATTCCATCAGCGCGTAAATACTGACCAATTGCTGGCTGTAAAGTTTACTGATGGCAGCACTACGTTCCCAGGGCAAGCCGGATTTACGGAGACTCTGGCAAAAATAGATACGCAATTCAATCTCCGCCTGTTTCGAGCCTGTATACCGGCTATATTTGGTGACCAGCCGCAAAATTTTTCGCAGGCTTTTTTTCATCAGGTACAGGTTGGATACATTCATCGCAACAAAATGCTCATCGATTTCTTCCCGGATAAGATTAATATACGCCGGCAGATCATTCGCGTCGAAAAGCAGGTAGGCGAGCAGCTCCTTATTGTCTTTTTTAAATTTCGCCAGGCGAAGACATAACTCCAGCAGGACGGTCGTGGGCATACCCGCCAGTTCTTTTTTTAATTCCTGTATGGAAACGGTTTTCATCTGGACTAGCCGTCAACCGGCCGCTTGCTTTGCTTCCCTGCGAATTTATTCATTTTGCGGGAAGGGAAACAGAATAAAGTGTTTAACTCATTGACATTCTCCTGGCTGATGGCTGACGACTGATTGCTGATCGGCCTCAGTCCGCAATGCCTGTCGAACCAACGGTTGGGGAATTAAACTGGCTAAATATCATCCCGCGTAAATGGGAAGACAAATATTATCTTTATCCCATACCCGAAGCGGACCGGCAGATGAACCCCAGGTTGGGAAAAATGCGGGCTGGTAAGAAAGTAGTCAGCAATCAGCTATCAGCCGTGTGACAACATGGGACGGCGGGTTGCCTTTTTCAGGGACGCAGAAAACGTCCAATTTAACGCTCAACCATTAATGTTTACTAAAACGTTTAAATTATGATGATCCGAATGATTTTTATTTTCCTGGCTTCCATAACTATTTATTGTTCGCCGGCGGCAGCTCAAACGTTGCGCGTTGCCACGTATAACATGCGTAACGACAATGCCGGTGATTCTGTCAAGGGAAACGGCTGGCGCCAACGGCTGCCGGTCATTGGCAAACTCGTCCAGTTTCATGACTTTGATGTCTTCGGAACGCAGGAGTGTAAATCAAACCAGCTCGAAGACCTGCAACGCATACTGAAAGATTATAGCTACATCGGTATCGGTCGCGACGATGGACTAAGAGCCGGTGAATTCTCGGCAATTTTCTACAAAACAGCCATGTTTACCTTGTTAAAAAAGGGCGACTTCTGGATGGCGCCGGTTACAGATAAACCAACCAAAGGCTGGGATGCCGCTTTGCCGCGGATCTGCACCTGGGGCCAGTTCCGCGACAAAACGTCAAAACGTACTTTTTACTTATTCAACCTGCACATGGACCATATCGGCGTAACCGCGCGGAAAGAAAGTGCCAAACTGGTGTTGCAAAAAATCAAGGAACTGGCCGGCGACGCACCCGTGATTCTTACAGGTGATTTTAATGTAGACCAAAATAATGAAAGTTATACGCTGATCAACAACTCCGGGGTGTTGCAGGACAGTTATGTAAAGTCGCCGGTCGTGTATGCAACGAACGGCACCTTTAACAATTTTAACGCCGATGCCTATACCGAGAGTCGGATCGATCATATTTTCGTATCAAAAGAATTCACCGTTAAACGGTATGGTATTCTCACCGATAGTTATCGCATGAGATTGCCCGACAGCACGGCAACTGACGGAGCAGCCACCGCCCGGTCCGGCGCGAGGCTGAACAAGTATGCGGCGCGCCTTCCATCGGATCACTTTCCAGTGATGGTTGAGCTGGCGAGGTCAAGATAGTTTGTGGTTTGTACATTGTGGTTAGGCTACATTTAGTATTTTAATTTATCCGCCAGGTTTCTTTATACTTACCTGGGTTACCGCCTCAGCTTCTCACCCCTGTTTGGTGACTGCGCGGGACCATTTACAGTTGTTTGCGTAGCACTAATTGGTTTGCCCTCCTATCGGAGGGATCGACGGCCGAAGGCGGGCGGGGGGTGGTTCGTGGATGTTTTAAGCCTGTAAAAACTTAACTCACCACCCCGCTTTTGCTTCGCAAAAC
>JBBSSY010000531.1:0-3103 GCA_038241595.1 Chitinophagales bacterium
CACGTTAACCGAACCGTCCATTAAAATAATCTGGAGACGCAAGCAAGCGTCATAAAGCCACTAAGCAATTAGTGGCTTTTCTTTACCACTAAGACACCAAGGTTTGATAAGGCACAAAGAGTGCCCTTTGTGTCTTTCTGTCTACATGTTTCAAAAAGTTTCCTGATTCAACAAAATCTTCGCGGTTACATAAAGCTGCCCTACATGCCGCTGGGTATGCTCCGCGGCATGAAACAGCAGGCCGAGCACCGTCGACGGCAACTGGGCACGGCCGACACCACGCGTTTCCAGCAGCATGTCTTCATCCACATTGCCCAGTTCATCGAGGGCTTCATCAATTTGCCGGTTGAACAACGCGACCAGGTCAGCCGTGATGGTGCCGGCAGTAGGTGGTGTTTTTTCCGCCGCCAAAGCGGCCAGTTGTGTGTCTGTCAGCGACTGCCCATCAGCGTAGGTAAACAGCCGGTCGGCTACACCGGCCAAGTGCTGCAGGTGAAAACCCGGCCAAGCCACGCCCGCCGGCGTTTGCCACAGTAAATGATCCGGGAAATCCGCCATCAATGCATTCACTTCTTCCCGCGCCTGCAACAACGCATGGGCAACCGGTTGCAACAACGGCGGAATACCCGGCAGGGGGCCACGTAACCAAACTTCAGGTTTCATATCAGTTGTTTAATTTATACAACCGAAATTATTTACTTTACGAATTAAATGTAGCATAGTCATCTTATGCGTACATCGCTGACTCCCAGGAATTGCCGGGAGATATATTCTGTCGTTTTCCTGTTCCTCATTATGCTCCTAACGGCTGCTGCCTGCCATACTTCCAGATCAATGGTTTGCCCTGGGACAAAACAGGCCGGTGCTACAAAACGTAAGCTGGTCTGGTCGGATGAATTCGAACACCGGGGTCTGCCGAATCCAAAAAAATGGGCCTATGAAACCGGTTATATCCGCAACAGGGAACTGCAATATTATACCAGCTCCCGGCCGGAGAATGCGCGTGTTGAAAATGGCCTGCTTGTCATCGAAGCCCGGAACGATTCTCTAAAAATGAACGGCAAATTATGAAATTACGATCATCCGGTGATCGAATATAGATTTTTCAAACTGGGTGAAGCCATTGGCAATACTCGCCATTATCTTACCAGTGGACACTAACGACCGGAGATTTCTGCCAAATACACATGAAGGCAACTTTACTTTTAAAGGCCCGATAGCAATAAGTTGATCCAGCGGCTGTCGCCAAGGTGGCAGCCCTTGTCCAGGTTAATAACGTGTAATATCAGTCTTCCGGCTTGTTGGTAATTGAAAAATGACAAGACCTGCCCCTGTACTGATAAGGGTACATCCCCTTTTACTGTCCAGCGGCAGATTACTAAGAAGACGTTGCCTGATACAGCATTTGCCCTGCCTTTTTCATGGTTATACACAAATTTCTTCTGTATGAATCGCCTTTAAGATAAACTTCTATCTTGTAAACGTATAAAGCAGTATTCCGTAGCCTACACCAGCCGGGTCGGCCGTATTAGCAAACTGGAACGACATATATTTTCCATCAGTTGATACAACAGGGTTTGATGCCTTACCGCCTTCATAATCATTAAAGTTTGTTAACCTTACAAAATCCTTTCCTGTTCCATCCAGTTTCAACTTCCACAGATCTATATTGCTGGAACCTCTTTTTCCTCCAAGCCAGTCACATTGACGATCGCCTTCAACAAGCGTAAATTTTCCATCGGGAAAGATTCCTTCACATTCATTATAAGTTCCAGGCGCCTTTGATTGATTGATCACTGCATTCGTTTTCAAATCAATGGTCATTACAGAAGCCAACCCATTTGGTTCGTAACAGGTAAAGGTCATTTTGGAATCATTGTCATAAAAGTCAGCCGCTTCCAAAACGCAACTCCTGTCGGGGCTTTCAAATACTGTTTTTTGATTCAAAAGCCTGGGCTGTCCCCCTGAAATATCAAGGTCGGCGATCACCAGTCTCGATGCTCCTTCCGGCAGTTGAGGATCCTGGTCGTGTACCTGTGAAAATGAGATTTTCATGCTCGTTTTTGAAATAGCCATTCCCTCGCTCATTTTAACTCCAAACCTGACTGGCTTCGAACCTTTTACCTTGCTTAAATACCATAGCTCATTATCTCTTGACCGGCTAATGTTGATATTTTCAAACTTTTCCGGACCAATAAGAATATAATCGCCGGTAACCAGGTGCATTACCCGCAAAAAAGCGCCACCCGGCACATTACAGGTAAGGCAGGTGGTGGTATTTTTTGCCAGGTCATATACCATAGCATCTCCAAAACTTTTAACCATGAACGCAATCTTTTTATTGTCTGGAGAAAAGTCTGCGCGCTCTCCAAAATGAGTTAGCATCCTGATGTTTTTTGGCAGGTGATCTGTAGGATTTCCAGGCTTTCGTTGTTGTTTTGGTTGTTGTGCAAAAGCCGAAAAAGGCAAGATAATCGTAAGGATAACTACAAGAGATTTCATAAGTTAATATTATAGGTTAATTGAAGTGATTTGTAAAACATGTATCATAGAATTTCAAGAACTACTTTTTTAATTCCCGTTATTGGCTGCCTTCTTATATTCTTCAAAATCCAGTATATAGATGCCGTGTCCGATGCCTGCCATCTCATCGCAACGTGCAACCATAAAAGCCATGAATTTTCCATCGTTGCTAACTACCGGATTAGTTGCCTTGAATTTTCCACCTTCATTAAAATGCGTGATACGTTCCCAGTTAGAACTGCTGTCCAGTTTTAGCTTATAAAGATCTATATTTCTTGCAGTGCTTTCAGTAGTGCGATGCCTGCTCGATTCTACTAAAGTATACTGGCCATCCGGAAAAATCCCTTCCGGTTCATTATACGATCCAGGTGATTTTGAATAGTTAATTAACTTACCTGTTTTCAAATTTAGCCCCAGCACTTCAGTACTGTTATTTCCATTGCCTTGTCCGCTTGATTGTACTGTAAGTTCATCTTCATTTCCCGGCCTGAAATTTTGAGGTTCCAGTACTGCTCCTTTTACGATACCGTTTGAATTATCCAATACTACCCGTTGGTTCTTAAGGGCAGGTGTACCGGAA
>JBBSSY010000532.1:0-3089 GCA_038241595.1 Chitinophagales bacterium
CCCTGAACGATCAGTTCTGTTCTATCAGAAAATTTATACAGCAATGATGGATTGATGTATAATCTTTTCGTTTTGACCACATCCCGGTAGCTATCCGCATCTTCGTAAGTACTAATCACGCGGAAAGCGAGTTTGTTGGTGATGGGACCATAAACATCGACAGTAGGTTTGAAGAGGTTGTTGCTTCCCATTCTCATCGACACTTCGCCACCATATTCGAACCTGGGCTTTTTAGTGATCAGGTTAACCACTGCACCGCCTGTTACGCCGCCGTAAAGCAACGCGGCACTCCCTTTTAATACTTCTACAGATTCCAGCGTGCTGGCTTCCGGCATTCCGCCTGTAGTCGTTCTCGCACCGTTCTTTAATACATTATTATTACCCAGGCTATAGCCCCTGGCAAAAAAGGTTTCATTGACAGAACCTCTGGTCTCGCCGAAGGCCACGCCATTCACGTTTTTCAGCACATCGCTCAACCGGTTCATTTGCTGGTCGCGAATCGCTTCGGTACCAATTATAGCAATGCTCTGGGGCATATCCATGGGGGAAAGTCCCGATTTCCCTACCGTAACCGGTTTACTGTTTAGACTTTTCCTGGCATTAATAATTATTTCCTGCATCTGGCGAGAATTTTCAGCCAGGGTAAGGTCTATTCGACTTATCTCACCTTCTGTAACGGTCAATGCTTTTTCCTGCGTTTGCAGACCAACGTGCGAAACGATCAACGTGTAGGCGCCGGGCTTAACATTGTGGAAAGAAAAAGCGCCATTTTCAGCAGATAAAACTTTTTTATTGGTGCCTTTAAGGCCAACGGTTACGTTAACGGCGGAATTACCGTCTGCAGTCGTTATGTTACCACTGATGGTTCCTTTTTGGGCAAATGTCCCAGTCCCTAAACACAGGAAAACACATAAAAATGCGTATACAGTTCTCATTCTCTCTTATTTTATGCAAAAAAAAGCAATCCATGATGTAATGAATTACGAGATCGGGAAAGTATACGCGCTATCGGGAATTTCTTTAGCGGTGCCTGTATTTATGTAGCTTGAGATTTTTAGAAGACAGCACTTTTCCAGTGTCGGTAACCATGATGTACTTATAAGCGGGGTATTTATTGATGAGTTCAACACCGGCCTTCGCCCCCAATACCATCATCGAGGTGCTGAAGCCGTTGGCCGTTTCGGCACTGGGGCCAAACACCGTTACACTGGTTAGTCCGGTGGCGGGGTAACCCGTAGCAGGATTAATAATATGCGCATAGCGCTTGCCATTAAATACCACGAATTTCTCATAGCTGCCTGATGTCACCACGGCGCTTTGATGCAGGGATATTACCGCAAAAAGTTCGTCCTTTCGCCGGGGATTGGTGATGCCGATGTTCCAGTCACTGCCATCAGGTTGCCTGCCCCAGGTAGCCATATCGCCGGAGCCGTTGACAATGCCGGCTGGTACGCCTTTGGCGATCATCATATTGCGGCAACGATCGGCGGCGTACCCTTCACCGAGTGCGCCAAAGCCGATCTTCATACCAGACAGTTTCAGGAAGATTGTCGAGTTGACGCTGTCAAGTTCTATGTTTTTATAACCTACTTTCTCCACTGATTTTCGTATCGCTTCCGGTGTTGGCATCTCCGTCATCGAGCCGTCGAATTTCCAGATGCGGTCCATGGCCGCAAAGCTGATGTCGAAACCGCCATGGGTGATGCTGGAAAACCTGAGCGCCCGTTGGGTGAGTTCAAACACTTCCCTGTCAACTTTTACCGGATGGATGCCCGCAGCCGCATTGACCTGTGATACCTGTGTTTGTGGTTTCCAGTCGGATATGAGGCATTCTATCCTCGTCACTTCCCTGATCACCGTATCGATATATCTTTCTGCAGACAGCGAATCTTTTGATACGATCGTAATATCAAACCGGCCGCCCATCAATTCAACGGTTCTTTTCCGCAATTCTTGTGAGGTGGCCGTGAACGCGTTGATCGTAAATAATACGGTGAAAAATAATTGAATGGATAAGAAACACTTGTACGGCATACTGCTATTACGAATTTTAAAACGCTTGTGCTGGTTTTATTTGAATAGTCCTTGTTCCAGCGCCATTGTCTTTAAAAGACAACACCCCGGCATCGGTGGTTTGAAACGTGCCGAAAAGCTTGTTGTTGATATACACGTTCATTTTTTTATTTGGCTCAAGCTCAACCAGTACGTGGCTGGTTGGTGCAGCTGCGTGTAGGGTATAGGTGACCGGTAGTTGAGTACGTTGAAACGCATGTCCTCTTTCATCCAGGCTGCTACTGAATAATACGACGTAAGAATTTTCTGTAGATAGAAAGACAACGCCTTCCATTTTACCATCGGCTGATTGTATGTAATCCGTCGCCACCATCGATTTTTTGTCAGAGGTCGTGATTTCAAACGCATGCATAAACGCTGTGTCTGCTGTCGGTTGCGTTGGATTTACATCCATGCGCCAGTTGCCCGATTCCCTGTTGGCAATAAAAGGCTTTTCCGGTGGGAAATTCTTGTTTGCGAAACGGCTAAAATATTCATAGTCCGGCCCACCGATTATCGAGATCGTTTTTTCTTTGGGCAGTAGCGTCTTGACAAATAATCCTCCACCATACTGAATTGTTTTGCCTTCGAGCTTCAATTCCCCGGTTCTTTGAGCATGTACGATACTGTCATTTTTATAGGCAGTCATTCCTGTTTTAGCCGTTTTACCATCTATCGTTGGGCTTTCTTCAAAATGCAGCGTCCAGTATTTATCCAGCGGTGTCGTGGTGATTACCCGATCTTTCACCACCAGGTAATCTACAAGCGGCAGGTAGAGCAATTGCCTGTCCATCCATTTCACCTTTTTTCCATACGCATTGGTCAGATTACTTTTTACATAGTTGTAGGTATTGGCGGTGCGGTCATAGTCAAACGCCAGAACGTCTGCCGTGTTAAGTCCATGCGTCTTACTGTCTTCCAGGTATTCTTTCCAGTTTGTCTGGCTTTGCGCACCCCGGATCACCCGTTGTCCGCCATCGGGGTATATCAACGTACCGGATGTGCCATTGGTTATTTTTTCTGCAGGGTCATACACG
>JBBSSY010000533.1:0-3088 GCA_038241595.1 Chitinophagales bacterium
AGCAAAAAAAAATACCGTTTTTTAGCGTATGGTGTTACGTCATATCTCGGGAAATTAAAACATGACCGATCATGGGTTAAAGGCAGCAAGTGCCCGGCTCTTTGATAATGGTAACGGCATGCCTGCGGCTTTAAGGGATGATAAAATGTATAACGGGCGGCGAAGCAGTGTCGACCGGTCATGTATTCAAAAATATCATCGAAAGCGCATAATCACGGCCCTGGGAGGCATTAAAATCAAAAAACTGCGACATCCGTGCAGGAGTCGCAGTCTGGTCCGGGCTTTTTGCCTGGTCTGCTGGTGAAAGTATTTTTAAATTAAGGAATTAACCGGCGATTGCCAATCTGCAAGTAAATGCCGGTGTCGATGTTAAAGTATTTGCTTATTGGCTCCGTGGTTATGATCGTGTTACCTTTTCCCCCTTTAAATTCAAGTTGCCGGGTGCCACCGTTACCGGGACTGAAATTATACTGCACCTGGCTGTACAAACCAAATGAACCGCCCAATGAAACGAGCATACCTATTTTAGGCGAAAACATGGCATATGTTTCCTTGATGTTGCGTTTAAACGTCTGGCTCAGGTTATTGGTATAAACTACATTGTGATGGCTTGTACTGATGCCCATATCCACTCCCATGTATGGTTGCACCGCACTTAATTTATCACCGAGTGTCAGTTCGTAGGTTGCCGCGATATTGGTAACGTCATCGGTTGCATAATAAGCCGTGTTGCCACTGGTATATTTATTACGGGTCGGCTTATATTTATGGATGGCGCTGCCGATCGCCATGTTATCAGTGATGTTGAACCGGCCATATATCATGGCCCCCATCAGGGAACTGTGGTTGTCGTTTTTACCGTGACCAGTTAAATAGGATACCTGTGTGCCCATTTCAAGTTGTGCATGCGCCTGCATACAGAATGCAGTGAGTACCAATGCATTTAATAGAATTTTTTTCATAGTACGGATTTGGATAAAGGATAAGAATGGTTTTAACAAATAGGATGATAATAGATAACCTGGGCATGGATTAATGTCAGGTCACGCTCTGGTGTAAATGTACATGGAGTTGTTAAAGTTAACTTATTTATAGGTCATCGATTTTCGGCAATGAGGGGTAATTTTTCGTCCTTTAATGGTAATATCTTAGCCTTCGTTTTGCTGGCTCTTACTGTATTGTAAAGCAAGTGTAGAAATCCTTATTTAGGCCATGCGTAGCGTCACGATGACTTACAGACATTATTTGTTGATTATTTTTACAACTTAACGGTAGTTCAATCACGGACAGAAAAGTAACAGGGAGACATGTACAAGGGTAACAAACTGATTAAACAAAATCCAGTCATCATATAGCGAATCACACATGAGTGTTTTAGTAGATCTATTCTTTTAAAATCTAAAAGCCGGTCAGGAACCGATCGGCATTTAGTGAGCAGCTGAAAAAATTAATGAGCCTGGATAACAGAAAGGATATTTCCGGCAGGGTCTTTAAACCAGGCAATCACCGGCCCGCCGTTATGCGAAATGCCCCTGGCGTCGGTTTTAATAGCTCCGTCATATTGTTCGAAACGTATGCCAAGTTTTACGAGTTCATCTACCGTTGTTTCTACATTGGCAACGGGGAAATTCAGCACGGTAAAAGTGGCTGGCTCGTGATTAGATTTCGGGTAAATAATAACCTTTGTGCCACCGGCAATCTGTAATTGTATAACGCCCATATCCGTCTCATTGATTTCCAGGCCAAGCGTTTCTCCGTAAAAGACTTTTGCTTTTGCGATATCGTCTACCGAGAAGCCGCTGAATGCTTTCGTGTTTGTAAACATTTGTTTGTCGTTTCAATTAAGAAATATAATATCCCCTTCGATGTAGCGTGATCCCTATTTAGGGCTGCAAAACTTGTGCACACTTGTCATTGAATGAATCTTTGTGTAGTGCAACTTACAACGATGATGGGATACTACAGCGGTGTAAATACGCCAATTATGGGGTTGATTACGCCATTTCTTCTGTATATATTTGAATCATGAAACATATTTCCGTGCTGGTACTGGAAGGATCAATCCTGGGCTCTATTGAAGGACCGTATAAAGTGTTAACCGAGGTTAATGATATTCTGCAGGCGGTTGGTAAACCACCTTTATTCCAGGTGCAACTGGTTGGTTTATCACAGGAGACACACCTGAGTAAAGGACGCTTTACGGTAAACCCGGATCTGCTGATCGGTGAGGTGAAGAAAACCGACCTGATCATTATACCCGCGCTGCATGGCGATCTTGACAAAGGTATGTCGCAAAACGCAGACTTTATCCCCTGGATCATCGACCAGTACCATGCCGGAGCGGAGATAGCCAGTCTCTGTATTGGCGCTTTTTTACTGGCAGCTACGGGTTTGGTAGATGGCAAAAAGTGTTCCACGCACTGGATGGCAGCGAACGATTTCAGGAAAAAGTTCCCGCAGGTAAATCTGGTGGATGATAAAATAATTACCGACGAAAATGGCATTTATTCCAGCGGCGGTGCCTATTCGTTCTTAAACCTAATTTTGTATATCATCGAGAAATATGCCGGTCGGCAGGTCGCCGTACTTTGCTCGAAGATCTTTGAAATACAGATTGACCGCGACAGCCAGTCGCAGTTTATCATATTCAAGGGACAGAAAACACATGCCGACGAACCCATTAAACAAGCACAACTGTTTATTGAAAACAATTTCCAGGAAAAAATAACGGTCGATCAGTTGGCGACTATGTTATCGCTTAGCCGCCGAAACCTCGAACGGCGTTTTAAAAAAGCAACTTCCAATACGGTGGTGGAATATATGCAGCGGGTAAAAATTGAAGCGGCCAAGATCAGCCTGGAATCTTCCCGGCAGAATGTAAATGAAGTGATGTACCACGTCGGTTATTCCGACAGCAAGGCGTTTCGTATTACGTTTAAAAGAATCACCGGATTGTCGCCGGCGCAGTACCGGACGAAATACCTGGCGTCGCCAGTGTAGAGGTCTGAGGTATGAGGTATGAGAGAAGAAATTTGAGCATGTGGGCAAAATTACGATCTTTAACCAGCATCATGTGAATCCGATGCAC
>JBBSSY010000534.1:0-3086 GCA_038241595.1 Chitinophagales bacterium
CCGAGGCCGACATCGCGGTCGACCAGGCCAGCGCGAGGTTCGGTGCGGGGTCGGTGCGACCGGCCAGTCTCATGCCCATCCGACCCTCGGGTTCACAGGAGGCTCGGAGCGACTTATCCTAGAGGTAAGTACCCGCGTCGAACAGGAACGACATACGATTCGGGAGAAGATGTCGAGACCGCACAGGGAGGTGCCGAGTGGCACTCTCGGAACATGAGGAAGCTCTACTCCAGCAGATGGAGGACGCCCTCTACGCCGAAGATCCTCGCTTCGCGTCCCGAATCGAGAAGACCAACAAGCACTCCAGCAGCCGTGGCCGGCTCATCATTGGGGGCCTGGCAGGGGTGGCGGGGCTCGGCCTGGTCGTCGCCTCAGCGATGTACAGCCAGATCTGGCTCGGCGCCATAGGTTTCGCTGCCATGGTGGCTGGCATCGTCTACGCCATCACACCGGGCAAGGCGCAGCTGGGCACCGTGGCAGACAATCCCTTGACCGGACTCGTTACCAACGAAAGCGGCGACGGCATCAGCGGGGTCAGCGTTTCCCTGAAAGGCACATCTGTGGGAACAACCACCAACGCAGCGGGAAAATATAGCCTGTCAGTGCCTGAGGACGGTACGCTGGTGTATACGTCGGTTGGGTATGAAACACAGGAAATCCCGGTCAGCAGCCGGGCAACCATCAACGTCAAATTACAGGCCTTATTCGGTAAGCTTAACGAGGTGGTTGTTACCGCGCTCGGTATAAAACGCGAAACAAAGTCACTCACATACAGCACGCAGAACGTCAGTACCAAGCAGCTCACCGAAGCCCGTGAACTGAACGTAATGAATTCACTGCGTGGTAAGGTAGCCGGTTTGTCAATTAACTCATCCGGTACCGGTCTTGGTGCCGATGCGCGTGTTATCCTGCGTGGTAACCGGTCAATTTCCGGTGATAGCCAGCCGTTATATGTTATCGACGGGGTGCCCATCCGCGGCAACCCGACAAACCTCAGCCTCGACAACATTGCTTCACTCAGCGTATTGAAAGGGCCAAACGCGGCAGCGTTGTATGGCAGTGCTGCGCAGAACGGTGCGATCATCATTGAAACGAAAAAAGGCCAGGCGGGCGGCATCAACATCAGTTTGAACAATACGTACCAGATGATGGAACCGGTGCTGTCGATCCCGTTTCAGAATGAATATGGCCAGGGTTCCGGCGGCGTATACCAGAAAGGATCGGAATCAGCATGGGGGTCAAAAATGGAAGGCCAACAGGTTGACAACTGGTCACTGGATCCTGCACAGGCAGGTACAAAATATGCGTACACGCCGCAGCCCGATGCCCGTAACGATATTTACCAGAAAGGATCAAATTTCTCGTCCAGTTTATTTGCAAGTGCCGGTGGCGAAAAATCCCAGACCGCCTTCGCTTATACCTATACGAAAGCAAAGGGTATTTTTCCGGGTAACGACCTTAACCGCCACAACCTGTCGCTTCGTATCAACAACAAGCTGACGAGCAGGTTATCGCTCGACAGCAAAGTGGATTACATGCGCCAGCAAATCAACAACCAGCAGGCGGAAGGTGAATCGAATTTTAACCCAAACAGGCAGATATATACAATGCCTCCAAATATTCACCGCGATGATGCCGCGCATTTTGATTATGTAGATGCCACCGGCCGGCTTCGCCAGAATTACTGGAACCGAACAACCACGACAGGTTCAAACCCGTTCTGGATGTTGTACCGCAACCAGAACCAGAGCATCCTGGAACGTGTAATCGCGCTGACGTCACTGACCTATGAATTTTCGGACGACCTGAAATTCCTGGTTCGTGGATCGTATGACGGCGCCAATGGCAGCACCGAAGAAAAATTATATAATGACACCTATGTAAGGGCACCAGACGGCAGGTACACGGTGTCAAAAAACACTGCCTATCAATTAAATGGTGATTTCCTGCTTTCGTATAATAAGAAACTGTCCAGCGATTTCACCCTCGGTGCCAACGCAGGAGGCAGTCTCCAGAAGAAGCGCAACAACGCCGTGAGTTCCAATACCGGCCTTTCCATGATCATCCCGAATTTCTTCACCTTGTCAAATACCAATCTCCCGGTTACCAGCAACGATCCGGGACTCAGCAGCGATATCCAGTCGCTGTATGCCTTCGCAAACATCGGCTGGAAGAACGCCGTTTTCCTGGATGTTACCGCACGTAACGACTGGGGCTCCACGCTGCCCGTAAATAACAGGAGCTATTTCTATCCTTCCGTTGGTTTGAGTGCGGTGCTGAGCGACATCATTCCTTCTTTCCCATCTTTTATTTCCTTTGCCAAAATAAGGGGTTCATGGGCGGAAGTGGGTAACAGTGCGCCACCGTATATGCTGGAGCGTACGGCCAGTTTCAGGGCGGGTGGCAACTATGGTTTCCTGCAGTTAAGCAGCACGCTGCCAAACCCGGATCTTCGCCCGGAAAGAACCAAGTCTACCGAAGTGGGTCTCGATATCCGGTTCTTCAAAGGCCGCCTGGGTATTGATGTAACAGCTTACAGGACGAACACGGTTGACCAGTTATTTACCATTGCCTTGCCCGTAGGTTCTGGCGCCGCGCAATATTTTACCAATGGCGGTGATGTCATGAATAAAGGGATAGAGCTGATGTTGACCGGCACGCCCCTCCAGGGCAAATCATTCAGCTGGGATGCGTCCTTTAACTTTGCCGCGAATCGAAACAAGGTGCTCAAGATCTCCGACGATCGCCCGCGCATCGTGGTGGGTAATGACCCGTATGTGCGTGAATTCGTGATCGAACAGGGTCAGCCTTATGGCCAGATTTATTCAAAAGGCTGGGTGAGAGATGCGGCTGGCAACGTAATCATCGGCACGAACGGCATGCCTAAAATAACTGCCGGCAGAACCGCCCAGATTGCCAACTTCAACCCCGACTGGGCAGGAGGTTTTAGCAATACATTCAACTTCAAAGAATTCAGCCTGAGCTTCCTGATCGAACACCGCCAGGGTGGTAGCCTCGTATCGATGACGAATGCGATTTTGTACGGATCAGGTCTCACAGAAGCCACCCTGCAGGGCAGGTCTGGC
>JBBSSY010000535.1:0-3077 GCA_038241595.1 Chitinophagales bacterium
TATTTCTCGCTGGTAAAATTTTCACACACCATTTTCGCGATGCCATTCGCAATCATCGGTTTCTTTTTAGGCATTACGTATCTTCATTTAAATGCTTCCGGTAATGGGCAGGATTTAACCCACCTGCTAAAGGTCTTTGTATTGGTGCTCCTTTGTATGGTGTTTGCCCGCAGCGCTGCCATGGGATTTAATCGGTGGCTGGATAAACACTTTGATGCGCTGAACCCGCGGACTGCTATCCGCGAAATCCCTGCCGGCATTCTTTCCGCCAACCGGGTACTGCTTTTTGTTGTCCTTAACTGCCTTGCATTTGTAACCTGTACCTGGCTGATCAACCCGCTTTGTTTTTACCTGTCATTCGTGGCACTCGCCGTGGTATTGGGATACAGTTATACAAAACGGTTTACGCCGCTCTGCCACCTGATCCTGGGCCTGGGATTGTCACTCGCTCCAATCGGGGCGTTCCTGGCGGTAACCGGGCATTTTGCCCTGTTGCCGGTTCTTTTTTCGATGGCTGTTATCTGCTGGGTCTCGGGTTTTGACGTCATTTACGCTCTACAGGATGTCGAATTTGACCGGGCACAAAGCCTGCATTCCATCCCTGCATGGCTGGGGAAAGCGAAGGCCCTGCACGTATCCGAGTTCCTCCACCTGGTAAGTGCAGCCTGCGTAGTGGCGGCAGGGATATATGGCGACTTTCATGCCTGGTACTGGCTTGGAATCGCAGTATTTGCCGGCATGCTCATTTACCAGCACTCCATTGTAACAGCCAATGACCTGAGCCGGGTAAATATTGCCTTTATGACTGCCAATGGCGTCGCCAGCGTCGTCTTCGCCATTTGCGTAATCACCGACCTGGTGATTCATATCTGATAACCGCCTTAGAGGCCTAAAATTGACCCTTTGCCCCGCATCCTTTCTATAGATTATGGATTAAAACGTACCGGTATCGCCGTGACCGATCCGTTCCAGATGATTGCAACCGGCTTGACCACCATTGAATCCCACACTCTCATACCATACCTGAAGAATTATTTCGTGAAGGAAACGGTGGAACTAATCCTTGTTGGTTACCCGCGAAACCTCGATGATTCAGAAACCCATGGAACCGCCCTGGCTGAACAATGTATCAAACGGTTGCATAAAGAATTCCCGGGTATGCCGGTAAAAAAAGTAGATGAGCGATATACCTCGAAAATGGCGGTGCAGAGCATGGTGCAAAGCGGCATGAAAAAGAAAGACCGCCGAAACAAGGCGCTCGTGGATGAAATCGCTGCTACCATTATGCTGCAGGAGTACCTGTTACACCCCCGTTCGTCCGAAGGGAAATAAACCGATATCGCAGACATTAATTAAATTTGTACAGCAAGACCTGATCAGGTCGCCAGCAGAAATGAAATATATGATTTTACCCATTGTTGCCTACGGCCATCCGATTTTACGCAGAGTAGCGGAAGATATCACCACCGATTATCCCGGGCTCGAAAAGTTCCTGGAAGATATGTGGGAAACCATGTATTCCAGCAACGGCGTCGGGCTCGCCGCCCCGCAGGTTAACCGCGGCATTCGTGTATTTGTAATGGACAGTGCACAGATATTCGAGAATATGAAAGAAGATGAGGACCAGGAAGAATACCCCGACAAACCAGGCGTGAAAAAAGTATTCATCAATCCAAAGATCATTGCACTCGACGGCAAGGAATGGTCGTACAACGAAGGATGTTTAAGCATCCCGCGGATCCGGGAAGACGTGTATCGCTCTGAAGAAGTAACCATTAGCTATTATGACGAACACTTTGTTCACTTCCGAGATACGTTTTCGGGCATTACCGCGCGCGTCATCCTGCACGAATACGATCATATCGAAGGAAAGCTATTTATAGATTATATTAAACCGCTCAAACGGAAATTGATGAAACGTAAACTTGATGACATTACCAAGGGCAAGATTAAAGTAGATTACCGCATGCTCTTTCCAAAATAGGATGATGAAATTATTTTTCTGATTGCTGATTACTGACAGCTAACAGCTGACAGCTGATTGCTAACAGCTGATTGCTGATTCTTACCTTACACCATGTCTCAATTCTCGCCCAGGTGGCCGATTTGCCTGTTAATTGTTGGTTTCCTGCTGCCGGAATGCGCAACCAGCCAGGACAGTTCCCTCGAAGTATTAAAAAAAATCGTCACGCTTACTGAGGTCGTCGTCAGGAATAACCTCAACGTTCCGGATTTTATTCAACGCGTACAGACCGACACCAGTTTTTACAAAGCCTTTAAAAACCTTCACCTCATTGGATATACCGCACTGAATGACATCCGCATGACCGATAAAAAAGGCGAGGTGCGTGCCACACTACAGAGCCGGACAAAACAGGACGTGCACGATGGCTGCCGCACCATGCAAACGCTGGAGGAATCAATAACCGGTGATATGTATGATAATGATCGGAACTGGAATTATTATACTGCTGAATTATATGCCGGTCTGTTTTTTACAAAGGGAACAATCTGTGGTGAAACCAATATCGTCCGTGGCAACGAGTCTTCGTTAAAGGGCAAGTCCGGCATGGCAAAAAACAAGGAACAGCTAAAGAAATTGCTGTTTAACCCAGGCGCGAAAATACCGGGCATCCCGTTTATCGGCAACAAAATTGCCATTTTCGAAGAAGGGCAATCGGAGTTGTATGATTTTATCATCGACATGGCCGATTATAAAGGGCAAAATTGTTATGTATTTCGCATAAAAGCAAGAGAAAATCTTTCCCGTGCAGAAAAAGGACAAGTGGTGATTAATACAATCACCACCTGGTTTAACAGCCGTACCATGCAGATCGTCGCCCGTAACTACGACCTGAACTATGATGCGGGCGTTTATGATTTCAATGTGCAGATGGAAGTACAACTAACGGAGTTCCAGGAACTGTTGGTGCCGTCCCTAATCCGTTATACGGGTAACTGGCATGCCATCTTTAAGAAAAAGGAAAAAGGAATATTTACAGCGACATTGTTTGATTTTAACAGCAAGCAGTGGTCAGCAATCAGTAATCAGTAATCAGTAATCAGTAATCAGTAGA
>JBBSSY010000536.1:0-3069 GCA_038241595.1 Chitinophagales bacterium
ACCTGGGAGAAACTAGATCATGTGAAGCAGGTGAAGAAAGCTTTTGGACTTTAAATCTGGGGTATGAGGTATGAGGTATGGGGTATGGGGAAGAGAAGAAATTAATTAGACTCTTGGAATCGCGAGCCGGCCGTAAACGCCCATAGCTTATTCCTTTAAAAAATCAGTAATCAGTATTCGTGTGAAATGACATTGATCATTCTTCATGGATGCTGATTTTTTGCATGAAAGTTAACTTGTAGGTCAATTGGTGTTATTTCTAATCTTGCTCATACCCCATACCCCATACCTCATACCCCATACCCAGAAGCTCATCATTCTCAAAAATTGAACTGTGAAAAACTTCCGCCAACAACAACACCGTCCTAAGAAAAATACACTTGTCATCGGCAGAAAAGCGGTGATCGACGCCATGGAGTCGGGGGTAAATCTCGACAGGATTTATCTGCAGAACAACGCCGGAGGCGATACGATCGAGTTTATCAAAACGCTCGCCGCCCGTTTACTCGTGCCCGTTAATAAAGTTCCTGTTGAAAAACTGAATAGCTTTAACATCGACCTGCATGAAGGTTGCGTGGCACAGCTCTCCCGGATACAATACCAGGATCTACAGCAGGTGATCTCTTTTAATGTCGAACAGGGCAAGGTTCCATTCCTGTTGATACTGGATGGAATTACCGACATCCGCAATATCGGAGGCATCGCACGCACAGCCTACTGTTGCGGCATCCAGGCGCTGATTATTCCCGACAAGGGCGTGGGCGCGTTACAAGAAGATGCGATCCTTACCTCGGCCGGCGCACTTGAAAAAATCGCTGTTTGCCGCGTAAGCAGCCTGATGAAAGCTGTCGATGACCTGCATCTCAATGGCATTCAGGTTTTCGCCAGTGAAGCTGGCGCAATACAAAAACTGGGTGACCTCGATTTTACCAATCCCTGCGCCATTATCATGGGCGGCGAAGAAAAAGGCATTACCCCGGCTTTAAAAAATATTTGCGACCAGTCCTTCAGCATCCCCATGGCCACAGATTTCGACTCCCTGAACGTTTCAGTCGCTACCGGGATGATATTGTACGAAGGCATGCGGCAGAGAGAGAAAACAAGTTTATAGTTTGTGGTTTATAGTTTGTGGTTGGATGCATTAACTTTAACTACAAACTATAAACTATAAACTACAAACTATAAACTCTTCTCCGTCACACCAGATCAAGCTCGTCGAATGCCCGCGGGACGCCATGCAGGGCTGGAAGTCGTTTATTCCAACGGCCCAAAAAATCGAGTACATTAATGCGTTGCTGCAGGTGGGTTTTGATACCATCGATTTCGGCAGTTTTGTTTCACCGAAATGGATCCCGCAAATGGCGGATACCCGGGAGGTAATTGCTGGTCTCAACATGGCGGGTTCACGGTCAAATCTGCTGGCGATCGTCGCGAACCTGCGCGGTGCCGAAGAGGCCTGTGCCTTTAACGAGGTGACAGACCTCGGATACCCATTTTCCGTATCGGAAACATTTCAACAACAAAACACCAATCGTTCTATCGGGCAGTCACTGGTGCTTGTCGACAGCCTGCAGCAGCTTTGTGTTCAGCGTAATAAATCATTGGTTGTTTACCTTTCCATGGGTTTCGGCAACCCATACGGTGATCCATACTCGGAAGACCAGGTATTGAAAACGGCAGAACAGATTACTGGCATGGGCATCCGCATCATATCGCTGGCTGATACGGTTGGCATGGCTACGCCGGAACAGGTTTATTCCACTACGCGGTTACTGATCAACGAACTGCAGGATGTAGAAGTAGGCGTTCACCTCCATTCAGATCCAAACCATTTATTACCAAAAATAAACGCTGCGCTCCTGGCCGGCTGCACCAGGTTTGACGGCGCGTTATTAGGCGTGGGGGGATGCCCGATGGCGGGTGACGAGCTGGTAGGCAACCTGCCGACGGAATTACTGATCCGCAATTTTGAAGAGACCAACTCTATGCTGCCGGTAAACCAGGAAGCGCTGGCATACTGCCTGCGGCTGGCAACGGATATATTCCGGCCTTTGGGCAAACACAACCACGATGGCAATAGCGGGATGCCGTAATTTAGCGACATGAAACTGATGTTAGACATCCCGGTAAATTTGCCAACCCGACAAATCGGTTACGGGGACAATATAATGGCCATCGGCTCCTGTTTTACCGAACACATCGGCGGCCGCCTGCAACAACTTAAATTTCAGGTACTCAGCAATCCCAATGGCATTTTGTTCGATCCGCTGTCTGTCTGCAGTAGTTTATTGTCGTACCTGGAGCCAAAACAATACATCGCGGCGGATCTTTTATATCTTAACGAATTGTGGCAGAGCTGGCAACATCATTCTGCATTCTCAGGCATCAACCAACAGGAAGTACTCGCAAAGATCAATCAGTCCCAATTCGAAGCACATGGCTTCTTAAAAAAAGCAGACTGGCTCATCATCACGCTTGGCTCATCGTTTAGCTACCAGCTTGTGCAAAATGCCCTGCCAGTCGCGAATTGCCATCGTGCACCGGGCCAATGGTTCAACAAACACCTGTCGGGTATGGACGAAATAAAGTCGGCGCTGGAAGGGTGTATATCGCGCCTGCTTCAGGCTAATCCCGCTTTAAAAATCATATTTACGATTAGCCCGGTGAGGCATATCCGCGATGGGGTGGTGGAAAACAACCGGAGCAAGGCGAGGTTGATAGAAGCGGTGCATTCGATGATAGAAAAAAACGCCCAGTTATTTTATTTTCCTGCCTATGAATGGGTGATCGATGTATTGCGGGATCATCGGTATTACGACATCGACCTTGTACATCCAAATTTTGCGGCTACGCAGTTTGTGTTTGAAAAATTCGTGGAACAGTTTATCAATCCCGGGTCAGCGGCATTAATGAAAGAAGTGCAGCAGTTGATTACTGCCTCCAACCACAAATCGTTTCACCCCGAAACGCAGGCCCACCAGCAGTTCCGGCAACTGCAGCTTCAAAAAATAATGGACTTCCAGGCGAAGTATCCGCACATCGACCTTTCCAAAGAAGAAAAATTTTTCA
>JBBSSY010000537.1:0-3064 GCA_038241595.1 Chitinophagales bacterium
GCTCTCACACTTTACCTCAAAAAGTAGGTTCAAACTGCAATTTCGTGAGAAAAAGCGTAGTAAAAGGGTAAGAAAATTAACGATAATAATGGGAATAGACGAGTCCGGACAGAAACGAAAAACCCACGAAAGCAAGTGCTAGCGTTGGTTTGAACGATTTCTACAAATTTTGAGATTTCTAAAAATTCCTGTTTAGCTCCCCCCCTTCTGGACTTGAACCAGAGACCCTCTGATTAAAAGGCAATTACCTCTGCGGGAAGACAAATCGTACATTTGTTCGACCAATGTTCTACCAAACAAAAAAAGCAGCTACAACATTTCGTCATAACTGCTTATTTTTAAAAGTGGTGTGAGCCGGGATCGAACCGGCGACACAAGGATTTTCA
The DNA here is from genome assembly GCA_038241595.1 of Chitinophagales bacterium. Taxonomy (GTDB): domain Bacteria; phylum Bacteroidota; class Bacteroidia; order Chitinophagales; family Chitinophagaceae; genus JADCRZ01. The sequence goes on from JBBSSY010000537.1 coordinate 387, forward strand.
GTCCTTTGCTCTACCGACTGAGCTACCGCACCATATGAACGGAAAGTATCACACTTTTTTGTTCGGAGAGCAAAAATAGGAGATTCGGTGTAAAATGAGAAATTAAAATGAACAATTACTTAAATGCCGTATTCACACAAGAACTTGATCCGCATGATTTTTAGCTGTTCCCAGGTGTAATCGCCGTCGCTCAGCTCCTGCAAGGCGATCTGCAAACTGCTGGTTTCACAGCTTTTGAAATAATCCAGGATCTCGTCCTGCTCATCTTCGTCCACCATTTCATCGATGGCGTAGTCAAGATTTAATTTCGTGCCGCTGCCGACGATGGTCTCCATTTCTTCCAGCAGGCCGTCGATCCGCATGTCCTTGTTTTTGGCGATGGTCTCCAGCGAGATCTTTTTATCGGTCTGCTGGATGATGTATACTTTTAGCCCGCTCTTGTTGACGACACTTTTCATGACGAAATCATCCGGGCGTTCAATGTTATTTTCGGTGACGTAGCTGGCGATCAGCTCCACGAATGGTTTGCCATAGCGAAGCGATTTGCCTTTGCTCACGCCCTGGCATTTCTCCAGTTCCAGCGTGGTGGTCGGGTACATCGTCGCCATATCCTGCAGGGTGGTCTCGAGGAAAATTACGAAGGGCGGCAGGCCTTTCTTCTTCGCTTCCGTTTGACGGAGTTCTTTCAGCATCTCCAGCAGCTTCTCGTCCAGCACGCTGACGAAGGCCGGTTCGCCAGACCCTTCATCATCGTCGGCGTTGGCCTCTTCAAAGCGGTTGTTCATCACGATCTTGAAGGAGCTGGGTTTTTTGGCGAACTTTTCACCCTTTGGTGTCAGTTTCAGCACGCCGTACTCTTCGATGTCTTTCTGCAGCAAGCCTTCCAGCAGCATCTGGCGGATGAGCGAGTTCCAGTAATGTTCCGCTTCCTTTTTACCGATGCCGAATTCAGGCACCGTGTTGTGCCGGTACATCTGCACCTGCGGGGTTAATTTACCCATCAGGATAAATACCGCGTATTCCGTCGGGAAACGTTCATCCAGTGCTTTAACCACCTTCAGTACTTTCACCGCATTTTCTTTCGCCTCTACCCGTTCCTTTGGACTTTTACAGTTGTCGCAGCTGCCGCAGTTTTCGCCGGTGTATTCTTCCCCAAAATAACTGATCAGCACTTTGCGGCGGCAGACGCCGCTTTCGGCGAAGGCCACCGTTTCATTGATAAGCTGGGCGCCCACTTCGCGTTCGCTCAGCGGCTTGTCGCGCATCAGGTGTTCCAGCTTGGAAACGTCTTTGTGTGAATAATACAGGATGCATTTTCCTTCCAGGCCGTCGCGACCGCCGCGACCGGTCTCCTGGTAGTAATTTTCGATGCTTTTCGGAATATTATAATGGATCACGAAACGAACATCCGGTTTGTCGATGCCCATGCCAAAGGCGATGGTCGCCACAATGACCTGGACGTCTTCGTTGAGGAAGAGATCCTGGCGGCTTGCGCGCAGTTTGCTGTCGAGGCCTGCGTGGTAGGCCACGGCCTTGATGTTGTTGGCCATAAGCATATCCGCCAGCTCCTCCGTTGTTTTACGGTTGAGGGTGTAGATGATGCCGCTTTTGCCTTTGTTATTGATGATAAACCGCACGATGCTTTTGATTGTTTCTTCCTTGTTGATCTTTGGAAGGACTTCGTAATACAGGTTTGGGCGGTTGAACGAAGAAATGAAAATATTGGCGTTCCGCAGTTTCAGGTTCTTTACGATATCGCTCTGCACTTTAGGCGTAGCCGTTGCTGTCAGGGCGATCACGGGGATTTCATCGTTGATCATTTCCATCATCTCACGCAGGCGGCGATATTCAGGCCTGAAGTCATGGCCCCATTCTGAAATGCAATGCGCTTCATCAACGGCGAAAAATGAAATTTTAAGGTCGCTAAAAAAATCAAGATTTTCCTGTTTCGTCAATGTTTCGGGAGCCACATACAGCATTTTGGTCCTGCCTTCGAGCAGATCCTGTTTTACCTGCGTGATCTCCCTTTTATTCAACGTGGAATTTAAAAAGTGTGCGATGTCATCGGTAGCGCTGAAACCGCGGATCAGGTCCACCTGGTTTTTCATCAGGGCGATCAGGGGCGAAACAACGATGGCCACACCTTCACTCATCAGCGCCGGCAACTGGTAACACAAACTTTTGCCACCGCCTGTGGGCATTATTACGAATGTGTCCTGGCCGGAAAGCAGTGACCGGATGATCTGTTCCTGTTGATCTTTAAAAGTATCAAAGCCGAAATATTGATTCAGTGCCTCGTGGAGATCTAGCGGGCTGCCTGCTTTTGCGGGGGTTTGTCTGGTTTTTTTTAGGGTAGTTTTCTTGGTGGTACTAATAGCCATTTTTATAAATTTTCCTGCTCACAAAAAACAGTCAATATTTTTTGAAGGTAACGGATATGTTTTCTTAAGATTGTTTCATAGTTGTTAATGCGCCGTTATCCGAAAGATTATCATTACAGGAGCGTAATCATAATCCGATGGATACATGTTTGCAGTCAGAAAAGGCAGCATCAGACCTAACGCCAATCCGGTAAATAATTCCCAAATTGAAACAGAGAAGTAATCAGACGGGGCTATTTGATCAAAGGATAACGAAGATACAGAATCTTCGTCTTGAAAAGTGACCGATTTTCCGCA
>JBBSSY010000538.1:0-3060 GCA_038241595.1 Chitinophagales bacterium
AGGTAAAACAGGATGGCCGACAACGCGGCAAAGAAGATGATGTTCGGCAACACCTGGATCGCAAACACATAGGCCCAGCTCTGTGACGGATCGGCCAGGCTGCCAAATAAAAACTCGGTGCCGCGGTGACTGATATTGATGAGATCGACAAAAACGCCCGACGCCGACTGTAAAATGATCTTGAAGATTTCAGGCGGACAAATTTTGGTATATACACAAACCGTCAAAACCAGCGCAGAAAAAAGGATGTTCCATTTGAGCAATTCTGCATAGAAGTTGCCCATGCGGAACGCAATGACAATAATGGCTACGCAACTGATAAAAATCGATAAGCCGGACCAGTAGCCGAAAAGGTGAGGTGCCAGTATCAGTCCGCCAATAAAGAAAACCTGCCATGCCAGTGAAAAGAAGATACTTGTCGGACTGGCGATTACAGGAGATTCGCCCGTACGTGCTTTGCCAATTTTTCGAATAATGGAATAAAGGAGGATCAGGCCGAAGGCCATCCAGAAGACCGGCTGCCCCATGAAGGTGGTGTGTAAAACACCCATGGCAAACATCACCTGGGCAAAGATTCCAAGGAGTACCAGTTTCCAGCTGATGGCCTGGCGGTTGTTGCTGAGGACGTAACAAACGAGGACCAGGAAAAACATGCCAAGTGCCCCACGACCCAAATTATCCCATTGCATCATACCGTTCAGTTTTCTGACGGGCAATATACGCAGGATTTTGAACCGCAAAGACAGAAAGACACTGCGGGCAGTAAGAAAGAAATAATTAAATTATTTTACATACTGGGCCGCAGGAGCGGCAGTCTGCATGTCTCGAGGGCGCACAATAAAAGCAGGCCGTAAAGCCTGCTTTGTAAAAATGTGTTCACCAATTATTAAGAAACCACTGGCTGCATGTGCGCCTCGATCTTCTTGACAAAATTCGCCTTTGGCTGGGCACCTACCAGTTTGTCAACCACTTTGCCGTCTTTTACAAAAAGAATGGCGGGGATGCTGGTGATGCCATACTCGGTAGATAACTGCGGGTTATTATCCACGTTCACTTTACCGATATTTACTTTTCCGGCATATTCTTTCGAAAGTTCTTCGATGACCGGACCAATAGCGCGACAAGGGCCGCACCATTCAGCCCAGAAGTCAATCACAGTTAATTTATCTGAAGCTATAACCTGTTCTTTAAAGTTTGCGTCGGTGAATTCTACTGCCATAAAATATGTTTTATTGTTATTTAATAACTTGTGAACAATCTACAAATTTACAACCAAATTGTTTAACCTGCGTCGCTGGCAGTCGTTAGCCGATTTTGGCAGAAGAAGGCTATGAGCTATCAGCTATCAGCTTTGAGCGTAGCCTTCGGCTACAAAGAGAGCCATTTCCTAGTTGTTCCACAAACACCGTACATCTTAGGGTATTCTTCTTTTTCTTCTTAAAGCTCATAGCTGATAGCTCATAGCTGATAGCCAAGCGCTAACTGCGCTTACGCCGTCACGACCTGCACGTCCAATTCCGGGTTCTCGTTCAGAAATGTTGCCATTTCGTCATTCATCAGGAAGCCGGTTTCCAGGGTGTACATGCTGACCTTCAGCCGTTGCTTCGGCTCGGTGACATTAAACTTCAGCGAGGACCGGCCCGGGTATTTTTTTACATTGCCATCGATAAAATCGATCTGGTCCTGCTTGAGGTGCCTTGCCTCGATATCAAGAATCAATTGCTTCGTCAGGTGTTGCTTGATGGTCTCCAGCAACGTCATCTTCTCGATCTTGAACTCAAATTCCGCTTTGTTATACCGCTGCCGGAAAATGCCACAGATAAAGAGATTCTTCCCTTTTTCCAGGTAATTGAGGAATTTGATGTACTCCTCGCTCCACAGCAGGAACTCGCTCTTGCCGCTGTAGTCCTCCATCACAAAGGAGCCGAACTGTTTGCCATTCTTGGTGACCCGGTGCTGCACGTCCACCACCAGTCCCGCAATCCGGAACTGTTTGTTAGGGTTTGCCTGCAACTGTACCGTTTCCTTGATCTCGTTGTATTCGGACAGCGTGGTGATGCCGTAATGTTTGATCTCGAAATTAAAATGATCCAGCGGGTGGCCGCTCATAAACATGCCGGTGACATCTTTTTCATGGTTGAGCAGTTCAGTCAGCGTCCAGGGTTCGCAGGGCGCTACCTTTGGGGTGCTGACCTCGGGCATCGCCAGCGCGCCAAACAAATTATGGTTCGACTGCGTTTGGCTGGTTTGATAAACATTGCCAAAACGAATGATTTTCTCCAGGCCGGTGATGTTTTCCCCTTCAGCCGTATTGAAATATTGCGCGCGGTGCATCTCGGTGAAACAGTCGAAGGCGCCTGAATACGTAAGGCTTTCGAGTGATTTCTTGTTCACCATCCGCTGGTTCACGCGTTTGATCAGGTCAAAAATATTCTTGTAATGGCCATTTTTTTCGCGCTCTTCAATCAGGCTCTCAATCGCCGATTCACCCACGCCTTTCAATCCGCTCATGCCAAAGCGGATCTCGCCCTTTTTATTGACGGCGAAGCCATTTTTTGATTCGTTTACATCCGGTCCGAGTACAACGAGGCCCATACGTTTACACTCTTCCATAAAGAAAGTAATTTTCTCGATAGAGCCGGCATGGTTCAGCACCGCAGCCATATACTCCGACGGGTAGTGTGATTTCAGGTAGGCCGTCTGGTATGCCACCAGTGCGTAACAGGTTGAATGTGATTTATTAAAGGCATACTGCGCAAACGCCTCCCAGTCTGTCCAGATCTTCTCCAGCTTGTCGGTCGGATAACCGTTTTTCACGGCACCGTCGATGAACTGTGTCTTCATCTTGTCCAGGATGTATTTCTGCTTTTTGCCCATCGCCTTGCGCAAGACATCCGCATCGCCTTTCCCGAAACCTGCTAGGCGCTGCGACAGCAGCATCACCTGTTCCTGGTACACCGTAATGCCATAGGTTTCTTTAAGGATATCTTCCATGTCGGGCAGGTCATAACTGATCTTTTCCCGGCCATGTTTACGATCGATGAAGTTGGGGATATACGC
>JBBSSY010000539.1:0-3059 GCA_038241595.1 Chitinophagales bacterium
AAACATCAAATGTAATCGGCCTGACGGGTTTGCAATCAATTATTATCAAAGTAAGGAGGCTGGCATGCGTTTGAGGCAGGCGACAGGAGGCAGGAGTAGGGAGGCAGGAGTAGGGAGGCAGGAGTAGCAGGAGAAAGGAGGGGAAACCAACTTTGCAATCCAGCGAGGAGTTTGTTCAACCTCATATAAAAGTTGTATGGCGCTATCGGAACCTACCCTGGTTTTTGATCCGCCTTCAAGGCTCCGCAAGGAAGAACTGCAACAATTTTTGCCTCTGGCGACATATAATTTATAATTCAACATTGCGCAAGTACCTTTATCGCCATTAGTAAGCAAGCATTACGCCCCTGGACAGGCGGGGCGATCAGCGATCAGCGATCAGAAAGATGTTGACTACAAATGGAAAAATACGTGTAATGAAAGCAACCGGGAAAATTCTATTCGCAGCCTGCCTGCTCGTTGTCGTGTCTTCGTTTACGTTACATTATATTTCGGGAACGCCGGAAAAAACAGTCGATGCGCCGAAAGCGGTTTTACCGGTTCCATCGGCAGAACAGATGGCCTGGCACGAAATGGAGCTGAACGCTTTTGTTCACTTCACCACCAATACATTCACCGGGCTGGAATGGGGGATGGGCAGCGAAAGTCCATCGATCTTCAAACCCACTGACCTCAACGCCGATCAATGGGTGAAGTCATTGAAAGACGCCGGCTTTAAACAGCTGATCCTAACCTGCAAACACCATGACGGATTTTGCCTCTGGCCGTCCAAATTCACGGAACATTCGTTAAAGAATAGTCCGTACAAAGACGGGAAGGGGGATATCGTACGGGAAGTTTCGGACGCCTGTAAGAAAGCCGGTATCCGGTTCGGCGTTTACCTGTCACCGTGGGACAGGAACCGCGCAGACTATGGCCAGCCATCATATATTGAATATTACCGCAACCAGCTCCGTGAATTGTTTACTAACTATGGTCCGGTCCGCGAGATGTGGTTTGATGGTGCAAACGGCGGCAACGGTTACTATGGCGGTGCTAACGAAATACGCAAGATCAATTCGGCCACCTACTATGACTGGCCGAATACGCTTGATATTGTACGAGGCATCCAGCCGCAGGTGCTTTTTTTCAGCGATGCTGGTCCGGACCTCCGCTGGTGTGGCAACGAACGCGGTACGGCAGGGCTCACCAACTGGAACACGATCAATAACGATACCTTGCATGCCGGCAAATCAGGCATTGAAGAATTACTGAATGAGGGCTCGCCAGACGGCAACAAGTGGATTCCGTCTGAGGTAGACGTTTCGATCAGGCCGGGATGGTTCTATCACCAGAAAGAAGACTCCCTGGTGAAATCGCCGGAAAGACTGTTCGAGATCTACCTGACATCCGTCGGGCGTGGTTCCACGTTGCTGCTGAACGTGCCGCCTGACCAGCGGGGCCTGTTTCATGAAAATGATGTGAAGGCGCTGCAGGGTTTTAAAAAAATCCTCGACCGGGAGTTTAAAACCAGTCTTACCAAAAACGCCACCGCCAGCGCCAGTTCAACCCGTGGCAACGCACCGGTTTATGCAGGCGGTGCGGTGCTGGATCACAATAAAGACACGTACTGGACGACCGAAGATTCTATTAGTACCGGCAGTGTGGCCATCAAACTCGCCGGCAAAAAAACAATAAAATACATTGTATTGCAGGAGTATATCCAACTGGGTCAGCGGGTGAAAACGTTCAGCGTGGAAGCCTGGCAAAACGGAACCTGGAAGGAGATTGCTTCGGGCACAACGATTGGTTACAAAAAGATTTTTAAAATGGAACCGGTGCAAACGGATCGGATCCGCGTAAATATAACCGCCGCAAAAGCCTGCCCGTTGATCTCGTCCATTGATGCGTTTTAATTTAACCCCTATATACGAATCCGATTGAAAATACACCTCCACCAGTTTGTCCTCCTGTTGTTTTTCTGTCAGCTGTCCGTTACTAACGCGCATGCACAGCTGGACACCTCAGGCCTTCGACATTTATTTGTTACGCCGGAAAATTATACCGCGGGTTATACCGACCGCCCCATTCGCCTCGACGGGCGGCTGAACGAGGAAGCCTGGCTGAAAGCGCCGTGGAGCAGGGCTTTTACAGACATCGAAGGGGATCGAAGGCCTAAACCGTCCTATCCGACAAAAATGAAAATGCTCTGGGATGACACCTGTCTGTACATCGCCGCCACGCTTACAGAACCAGATGTTTGGGCAACCCTGCGTAATCATGACACCATAGTATTTTATAACAATGACTTCGAGGTGTTCATCGACCCGGACAACAACACGCATTATTATTACGAGGTGGAAGTAAATCCTTACAATACCATTTTTGACTTGTTGCTGCCAAAGCCTTACCGCAATGGTGGCAGCGCGGTCATCGACTGGGACCTGAAAGGATTGCGGTCCGCCGTCAGCATCCAGGGCAGCATCAACAATCCCGAAGACCGCGACAGTGGCTGGACGGTAGAGATGGCCATTCCGTTTAGATCGATCGCTGCGAACCGCAGGCAACGTACGGGACGGGAAGGAGAGTTGTGGCGTATCAATTTTTCGCGGGTAGAGTGGGATTTTTTGGTGCAGGATGGCAAGTACAGTCGCATGAAAGATTCTAGCGGACGCGTTAAACCGGAACATAACTGGGTATGGTCCGAGCAAGGGGTCGTGAACATGCATTTTCCAGAACGCTGGGGGTACCTGCGTTTTAGCAAACAACCGCCCGGCGGACCTGTTGACGATTTTGTGATGCCGTATGCTGAACAACAAAAAAAGTATCTCTGGATTTGTTATTATCGCCAAAAGGCATTCACGGCGAAGCATAAACGCTACGCCGCGTCCTTCCGGGAGCTCGGCATCGAAGACCCGACAATAATAATCGGGAACAAATCAAATGCCCTCACCATGGAAGCCACGTCCAGGCAGTTTATGGTATATATTAAAGGAGAAGAGGGGATGGTGTGGAGTATAAATGATGATGGTTTAGTGCAATCACCGGGATAAGTTTGTGGTTTATAGTTTGTAGTTTAT
>JBBSSY010000540.1:0-3047 GCA_038241595.1 Chitinophagales bacterium
AAATTACTGTTGGCATTGGTCAGATCTTTATGGGACGCTTCGTTACAACTATGCATTGTTATCGATATAACCAAACCCGCCAAAACGACCAGTGTAATCCTTTTCATAATACTTTTTTAGGTTAAGAGTAATACATATTTAAATAGACTCGTTTTCATTGATCTACCCAGTACAACGACTGACAGTTCCATCGTTGGCCAAAAATCACGTCTCCTGCCAAATGACAAGGAAAGACCATTGACCTTCTGCAAACGCTCAGTTCTGCGGGAGTCTGATTGTTTTTGCAAATATCCAATTCCTTGCCGGAGGCCGATTTGGTACTTCGAGCAGACGCTTTTAGCGAGGAATGTTCCAGTGAAACATTCCAGGTGGGTGAACCCGCAACTTACTCTTCGAGATAATCGGCAGTTTCCAGTTTTTTTTTGTTTGCGATATGGTAAAGGTCGCTTGATTCATCCTTCTGAAGCTTATATTATACTGTATAAATGTTGTATTATTCACTCACTGCAGGCTGGTGTTTAGCTATCCTAATTCTATTATTCAAGATCCGCCCTGCTTCATAAATGCCCATCAAAAAATCATCGGGCCACCAGGCACCTTGTGGGTGCATTCCTTAAAATTACCGTTTTTCGGGAAGAAAATATCGGTCGAATAATATCGAACGGTAAAACACCGGCTGGCCTTTTTCTATGCATGCGATCTGCACCTCCGTATCCCGGAACCGCTTTACCAGTTTCAGGGCGTCGGCCACCGGCAGAATGGTGCATGCCTTTGTTAGCCAGTCCGCAACAACGCCGCTTTTTGAAACAACGGTTACATTGCGGTTGTTTGTGATGGCATAACCGGTAAGGGGGTTTACGACGTGCGAATACCGCGTTCCCTGTAACACAACGTACTGGTAGAGATCACCGGAGGTTGTAACGGCGCCGTTTTGTAACAGTAACGGCCGGCTCATCAGCGATTCCGATCCGGGCATGTTGATGGCTACCGTCCAGCCATCTATACCTGGCGGCGTTCCACTGCAGACAATGTCGCCACCTGCATCCAGCAGCGCGTAGGGAAAACCGCTTTTCTGTAACTGGTTGATCACCCGCTGCCCCGTTTCACCCTTGGCGATGCCACCGAGGTCGAGCTGCATGCCTTTCTTTGTCAACCGGATGGCACGCCTGCTACCATCAAAACAGATATAACGGTAGCCGACAAGTCTTTTTGCGGCAAGTAGGTCTTCGTGCGAAGGTAATTTTTGCTGTTTCCGGGCCTGCCGCCAGAGCCTGACAAGCGGACCGGCGGTAATGTCGAAACTGCCGCCGCTCCAGGCAGCCGCATCGTATGCAGTGCGGATGATATTGTACAAGGGCGTAGACACGGTAGTCCATTGACCAAGACCCGCTGCCGCGCAAAGCCGGTTCAATTCGCTATCAGGCAGGTAATCACTGTACATAAGGTTAAGTGTGTCAATAAGCTGGTAAGCCTTTGCAGCCGCGCCGGCAGCAGCCAGCGAGTCGGTGCCATAGATCACCAGGTTGAACATAGAACCCATTTTAGGCTGCTGGAAACTGAATTTGCGCCATTGACCAAAAACGGGAATGGAAAACAATAACAAAAGACAGGCTGATAATATCTTCATCCGGAATCATTAAAGCTGTAAGATAAACTGCTTTTGCAGGCATAGCATCAATGTCTCAAAGCAGCCGGTTTCATTTATCTTGCGGGTACGCGCGGCAGCACAAACCTGCGCCCGGAATTTTCAATCCGTACTATACATGACGAAAGCGTTATTTCCCAGACTGGCCTCGATCGATGTTTTCCGGGCGATCACCATGTTGTTGATGATTTTTGTAAACGATCTCTGGACGCTGCGTCAGGTTCCCGAATGGCTCGAACACACCACTGCCGATGCCGATGCCATGGGGCTCGCCGACACGATCTTTCCTGCCTTCCTGTTTATTGTCGGACTGTCCATACCATTCGCCATTCAAGGCCGGCGGGCAAAAGGCGAAAGTTTAATGCAAATCACCGGCTACATCGTGAACAGGTCGCTGGCACTGGTTGTTATGGGTTTCTTTCAGGTAAACCTGGACGGTTACAGCACAGAGGCATTGCTGCCGCAACCCCTTTACCAGGTGTTGCTCACGGTTGCGTTCTTCCTGGTCTGGCTCGACTATTCACCGATAACAAAAATTTCCCAACGACGGCTCCTTCAGTACAGCGGCATCGCGTTGCTGATCATACTGGCGGCGCTGTACAAAGGGGGCGAAGCGGGTGATACCCGGTGGATGACACCGCAATGGTGGGGCATCCTTGGCCTTATCGGGTGGGCCTACCTGTTATGTGCCTTTGTTTATCTTCTTGCCGGGGAACGGTTTGTAGTGATTACCGCCGCACTCCTGTTTTTTCACCTGTTCAACATCGGCAGTTTTGCAGGGTGGCTGGAACCACTCCGAGGCATACGCCGTTATATCTGGATCGCAGGCAGCGGCTCGATGCCCGCACTCACGATGGGCGGTGTGCTGGTATCAGTAATCTACCGTAAATACGCACAAGCAGCTGTTCGTCATAAAACCGCGCGCTATATCGCCGTTTTGCTGGCGATCGGATTGATTATGTTACTGGCCGGTTTTTACCTGCGTGACTTCTGGGGCCTCTCCAAGATCCGTGCAACGCCCGCCTGGGTAGCCACCTGCACGGGGATTTCCATTTTTGTATTTGTATTGCTGATTTACCTCGTCGATATCAAAAACAAAAAGGATTGGTTTCAAACAATCCGGCCAGCCGGTACCAGTACCCTGACCTGTTACCTGCTGCCGTACATCCATTACGCGTTGTACTCGGTTGCAGGCATTACCCTTCCCATGTTTTTGCGCACCGGTGGTGCAGGCATTATCAAATCGCTGATGTATGCGCTCCTGATCGTGATCATCACCGGCATGCTTGAAAAACGACGGATCCGCCTGAAAATTTAAAAGTTACCGCCGGCCTGATGTAAATGACCTTACATTTACGGCACAGGAATTTAATGATTACTTAAAATTACCACCATGATTGAT
>JBBSSY010000541.1:0-3046 GCA_038241595.1 Chitinophagales bacterium
ATTACTGGTTCGAACTGATCAACAAAGCGGTTAACATCCGGGCCGCCGGGAAAAAGCCGGAAACTTGAAAACAGTTTACAGTTTAAGGTTTAAAGTTTAAACTATTAAAGTGTTTCTTTTTTGAAGGTATAATTTCGCTGGGTAACGTAGCTGAAACTTACGACAATTATCGTGGTGAGTATTTTGGCAACCGTGGGATAGATCTGGAACCGCTCCACAAAAAGCTTGATGAACACATAATTAAGCACGATGCAAACCAGCACCAGCACCAGGTACCGAAGCAACTGCACCCGGCCTTTGAGCGTAGATCCGGTAAACACAATATGCCGGTTTAAATAAAATCCCGTAGGGAAACTGATGAGAAAAGAAATGATAAAGGCCATGATATGCGGGCTGATGGAAATTCCACCGAGGGTTAGTACCTGTTTTTTCAGGATGAAATTGTAACTGATGAAATACATAAAGATATCCAGGAAGGTATTGCTGCCACCGCAGGCTATATAGCGGAATGTTTGAATGGGTATCCATTTACGAAATGGCGGATAGAAGAAGTCAATCATGGATATTACCAGGCGCGTCATGGATGGAAGATTTTTCCTTGCGTGCAAATGTAGAAATATCTGTGCAGGAATGATCAGATCAGGTAGTCAATAAAAAGATTATCGCCCTAACTGACAAATTTTACATGAAAATTTCGTAAAAATACTCTTACGCTGCATAAACATACATGGTAACTTTAATGTAGCTTTAATTCACTGATTATGGTTTATTTAACCCTTAAGCCATCCCGGGCCGCTGTTTGATCAGCGGCCTTTTTAGGCTTCGCGGGTATGGGGTATGGGGTATGAGGTATGGGCTTTGGGCTGCTCTCTTCCTTGCCCATACCCCATACCCCACACCTCATACCCAATTGCTGAAAGCTGATAGCCAATTACTGCAAGCTCTTTCCTATTTTTGCGCGACTAAAAAAACCGAATGACCATTTCTCAATCCATAAGGGCCGCGGCACTTCAAGCCACGGAAACGCTGTTTACCATAATATTGTCTGACAACGACATCACCATCAGCCAGACGAAACCCGAATTTGAAGGCGATTATACCCTTGTGCTTTTTTCGCTCGTGAAACAACTGAAGCAATCACCCGACGCGCTGGGAAAAACCATCGGCGATTACCTCGTTGCCAACTTCCCGCACCTCTTTAAGGAGTACAATATCATCAAGGGATTTTTGAACCTCGCTCTCGTCGATACCTGCTGGACCGATATGCTTTCGCAACAATATCAAAATCTCCGCTTCGGGCAGTCGGCTCCAAGGGGTGAGAAAGTGATGGTTGAGTATTCTTCCCCCAATACCAATAAACCGCTGCACCTGGGGCATTTGCGTAATAATTTCCTTGGCTACAGCATTGCTGAAATTTTGAAGGCAACCGGCTACGAGGTCATAAAAACCTGTATCCTCAATGACCGCGGCATCCATATCTGTAAAAGTATGCTTGCCTGGCAGCGCTTTGGCAACGGCGCCACGCCCCATTCCGCAAACATGAAAGGCGACCACCTGGTGGGTTTCTACTATGTAAAGTTTAACGAGGAGTATAAACGCCAGGCGGAAGAGCTGGTTCAATCCGGCATGCCAAGGGATATGGCCGAGCGGGAAGCACCCATTATGAAAAGCACGCAGGAAATGCTGCAACAGTGGGAACAAGGCGACCCTGATGTGCGGAAATTGTGGTCAATGATGAACAGCTGGGTCTACACCGGTTTCAACGAAACATACCGGAGAATTGGCAGCGATTTTGACGTTGTTTATTACGAAAGCGAGACCTACCTGCTCGGTAAAGATTTTGTAGAAAAGGGCCTGCGGGAAGGGGTGTTTTTTAAAAAGGAAGATGGCAGCGTGTGGATCGACCTCACCGCAGAGGGCCTCGACGAAAAACTCGTACTCCGCAGCGACGGCACTTCCGTGTATATGACACAGGACCTCGGCCTGGCAGAACAACGTTACAAAGACTTAAAAGCGGATCAAAGCATTTACGTGATCGGTGATGAACAGAATTACCACATGAAAGTGCTGAAGTTGATCTGTAAAAAACTCCGAATGCCTTTTGCCGACGGGATCTATCACCTCAGCTATGGCATGGTGGAACTACCTACCGGCAAAATGAAGGGACGCGAAGGAACCGTGGTAGATGCTGACGACCTCGTCGATGAAATGACCGCTACAGCACAATTTCATACGGAAGAACTTGGCAAAGTGAAAGACTTTACCCCGGATGAGCTCACCGCGCTCTATGAAACGATTGGTCTTGGCGCGATGAAGTTTTACCTGTTGCGGGTGGATCCGAAAAAGAAGATGATTTTTAATCCCGAGGAATCGATCGACTTCCATGGGTTCACCGGTTCGTTTATACAGTATAGTTATGCCCGTATTAAATCGATCCTGAGAAAAGAACAGCCTGATGCCGCATTTGAAATGACGGCGGATGGTCTGTTGCCGCTGGAAAAAGAATTGTGCCTTACCCTCGAGCAATACCCAACCATACTGCACCAGGCGGCGGTAGAATTCAATCCGTCCGTGGTGGCTAATTATGCCTATTCACTGAGCAAGATCTTTAATTCATTTTATGCGCAGCATTCGATTGGCAATGCGGAGTCGGTGCAGAAAAAACAATTGCGTTTACGCATTGCTACCATGACAGCAAACGTAATTGCTTCATCCATGAAACTACTTGGGATTCATGTTCCGGAGCGGATGTAATATGTTAAACCACGAAGGCACAAAAGCTGCTTTCTTTTTCATTCGCTTTCGTGGTTGAAATCTATTTTAGTAAAATAGCCCCTAACGGCGGCAGGTCTACGGTCAATTCGAGATACTTATCTTTCTTATCCAGTATCACGGTTTTTATATCAGGATTATACACGTCACCGGTTCCCCAGTACTTACGCGCATCACTGTTGAATATCTCTTTCCAACTGCTCTTTCCCTGGACATTTACTTTGAACTCAGTTCGTACAACCGGCGTCAGGTTGAGGATAACCAGGATATCATC
>JBBSSY010000542.1:0-3034 GCA_038241595.1 Chitinophagales bacterium
GATCTGTCCCTTTCTGGATCCATAGCCAAATTGCTTACCAATGGCTTCTTCATCATTGGTAAACCCCATGGCGCGGATGGCGGATTCATTCAGTATAAAACCGGAAGTGTCCGTACCATATTGCTGGTTAAAAGTCCGCCCTGCAATCATATGTATTCCGTAGGTTTCGATAAAATGATAATCGGTTATCACATACTTGATATCTGCGGATGTTGGTACCAGTGACTCGCCGCGGTTAACACGCGCGCTACTCGCATCGAGCAGGCGGCTTGCCGGGATGCGCGAAGAGCGGCCGATATTTGCAATGGATGGATTGGTCAGCAATTCGTTTCTGAATGCGTCAAATACGGTGCCCATGGTTCCATTATAGGGTATCGTGACAATATGATCTTTATTAAAGCCGAGTGACTTATCCTGCATAAACCGTAACTGGCGGAACACGACAGCTGTACTGATGATCAAAATAATGGACACTGCGAACTGAAAAGTCACCAGCACCTGGCGGAACGAAATATTGCCGCTTCCCACTTTCATCAGGCCCTTTAATACTTTTACCGGTTGAAAAGAAGACATGAACAAAGCGGGGTAAATGCCGGATAAAGTACCAACGACAAATGGAACGATTAGCAACGGAATCAAAATGGCTGGCCGGAACAAAACGCCTGCCGACAGCGTTAGCCCGGACAACGAATTCAACAGGGGCAACAAGGCCCAGGTAAGCAGCATGGCGAAGATCATCGCGACCCAGGCTATCAACAGCGACTCGCATAGAAACTGCCAGATGATTTCCGAGCGGCGCGCACCGGCGACTTTACGGATGCCGATTTCTTTGCCGCGTAGCGCCGAGCGGGCGGTGGCGAGGTTCATGTAATTGATACAGGCGATCAACAATATAAATAACGCAATTGCTGAAAAAATATATACCCGCTTGATATCGCTGTTCTCTTCCACTTCATAATCCAGGTGCGAGCGCAGGTGTATATCCGTTAGTTTTTGCAAGGTCATTGCCGTCCAGGTAGAACTCTTGTCCCCAATGTGTTTGTCAAGAAATGACGGGAACCGGGCCACCAGTTTCGAGGCATCGTAATTTGCCGGTAGTTTAATGTAAGTAGGGAAAGAATTGTTGCCCCAGTTGGTGAGCAATTTATCGGCGCCGTATATGGCAGTATCCTTCAGGGTAGGAAATGAGATCAGCATCCCAGGGTGAATGTGCGTGTTTTCGGGAAACGGCTTGTATACCCCCGTGACTTTTAAGCTGAATTCATTGCCGAGTTTAACCATCTTGTTGATCGGATTGGCTGCCCCAAAGTACTTGTGCGCCATATCCTCGGTGATCATTACGCAATAGGGATCACGGAGTGCGGTCGTGCGATTACCATTGATCACATCCACCTTAAAAAAATCGAAAAAATGCTCATCGGCAAAAAATGCCTGTTTTTCATTAAAAACCTTTTCATCGTAGGATAGAACGATATTGCCCGTGCCCAGCAGGCGTGTCATGCCTTCAATTTCTTTGAAATCATTTTGCAGCAATGGCCCGATCGGTGGCGCCACCGCGCCAAGGTGCAGGGATACGGTTCCGGTTTCAGGATTGCGGAAACTGCGTGTGACACGGTAAATACGATCTGCATCCGGCTGGTACGTGTCGTAACTGAGTTCATGCTTAAGGTATACCAGGATCAGCATGCAGCAGCACAACCCGATGGTGAGTCCAAAGAGGTTCACAAAGGAAACAAATTTGGACTTCAATAAATTGCGCAGTGCGATCTTGAGGTAATTATTTATCACATGAAGAAGTTTAAGGTTTAAAGTTTAAAGTTTAAAGTTTAAAGTTTAAAGTTGTATTAACTTACTAACGTTAGGCAATAGCCGAAATAGACTTCCGTCATGCCATGATGTTTTCGATAACCGCCTGACCGTCGAGCATGCGGATGATGCGATGGCTGTAGCGGGCATCATGTTCGGAGTGTGTGACCATGATGATGGTGGTGCCCTTTTCGTTGAGATCAGTCAGCAGCTGCATGACTTCGTTGCCGTTAGATGAATCCAGGTTGCCCGTCGGTTCATCCGCCAGGATCAGTTTTGGGTTGTTAACAACCGCCCTGGCGACGGCCACCCTTTGTTGCTGGCCGCCCGACAGTTGTTGCGGGTAGTGATTGCGACGGTGCATGATCTGCATTTTATCCAACACTTCTTCCGCACGGCTTTTTCTTTCCGGCCCTTTGATACCGAGATAGATCAGCGGCAGTTCCACATTTTCAAAAACCGTCAGTTCGTCGATGAGGTTAAAACTCTGGAACACGAAGCCGATGTTGCGTTTGCGCAGTTCGGCTCTTTTGCGTTCATTGAATTGGGCCACTTCGATGCCATTGAAGAGGAAGCTGCCGCTGTCCGGGTCATCGAGTAGACCGACGATGTTGAGCAGGGTTGATTTCCCGCAACCTGATGGACCCATCACGGCTACAAATTCACCTTCTGCCACCTCAAAAGATAATTTGTTCAAGGCGATAGTTTCGACGTCTTCGGTGCGGTAGATTTTTTCGAGTTGGGAGATTTTGATCATGGAGGTTTGAGTTTGCAAGGGCTTTTGGCTGTCAGCTATCAGCTATCAGCTATCAGCTATCAGCTATGAGCTTGAAGAAAAAGAAGGTTTTTACACCCTGTTATCAACTATTAATTATGTTAATTTTTGTCCATGCGCGATTTCTCTAAAATGGTAATTTGGCAAAAAAGCCACAGATTCACACTCACCATTTATAATCAAACAAGATTATTTCCAAAAGAGGAACTCTTCGGCCTTGTTTCACAAATGCGGCGTTCTGCAGCGTCTATACCCACCAATATTGCGGAAGGTTGTGGCCGGAACTCAAACCCGGAACTTAAACGATTCTTCGTGATTGCTACCGGTTCTGCGTCTGAATTGCAGTACCAATTGTTACTGAGTAAAGATTTAAAGTACATAACACTAAATGATTATTTTGAATTAGATTTTGAAATTGTCCAAATCCGTAAAATGATTTTCAGTTATGCAGAA
>JBBSSY010000543.1:0-3022 GCA_038241595.1 Chitinophagales bacterium
GATCTCCGACACGCTGCGCGAAGTGTATGGCGAGTTTAAATAAATAATTTTAAAAATTACACCCGGCCCCTGGTCATATTTTTTATGAAGCTGTTTTCTCGAAGTATTATATTATCTGCTGTCATTTTCCTGCTTGCAGGCTGCGGTGCCGTGAAAAAAATCGCTGCACCCGCCGCAACAGATCACCTGCCGCCGTTAAGGGAATCTGTCATCAATATTCCGGTGAAAGTGTACGCCGTTCCTTTTATCAGGGACGCGGAGGCTGGTACGCCGGTTAGCTTCAGTTCGCCTTCCTGGCCCGATTTTGTAAACGCCGACTGTGATTTCAGGTATAAATATCGTTTCATCCGTTCGGGCTTTCGTTTCGCCTGTGTCAACAACAAGGCGACCATCACCATGGTGGGCAACTACCAGATCGCCGGGAGCAAAAGCGTTTGTGCCTTTGGCAAGCAGGTGTCTCCGTGGATCAGCGGCAGTTGTGGTTTTGCACCCGAGTCGATGCGCCGGGTGGAAATAAATATCGGTTCTTTGTTCAGGTTCCAGCCTGACTATACCATTAAGTCGACTTCAGGTGTTGAACGCATCACGCCGCTGGATAAATGTTTCGTAACCCTGCTTAATACGGATGTCACCGATCTTGTTATCGACAGCATCCGGTCGTCTGTTAATGCGGTTGCCACTACGCTGGATCAAACAATCGCCGCCATCAACCTTTCTGCCATTATTGGAAAGACCGCGACGTTTGCCGGAAAAAAGATACCGTTGTCTACATACGGGTTCATCAGGATCAACCCGTCGGCACTGCGCGTGGGTGCCCTCAATTACAACCACGACACGTTATCGCTCACCGCGGGCTTCGCCTGTTTCCCCGAGATCAGTTCTGATTCGATCAACCAGGTGGTCACCAATTTCCTGCCGCCGTTGACCAATGCATCGCTGCCCGAAGGATTCCTCATCAATACAAACGCCTCCTATGAATATCATTTTATAGATACGTTGCTCACCCGTTTTGTAAAGAATACCCCGTTTACGGTTGAGGGGAAAACGATTTTTGTAAAATCAATCACGGTGCAGGGGCTCGACAACAGCATGGTTGAGATCCGTTTTGACTTTACCGGCAGCAAATCCGGTACGGTGTACCTGCGTGGCACACCGGTACTTGATCTTACCACGCAGGTCATCTCCATACCTGACCTCGATTATTCGTTGCGGTCGAGGGATTTCGTCCTTACGCTGGGCAAAACGTTTTTCAACCAAAGGATCATCCGCGCCATCCGCGAAAAGGCGGTTGTAAAAATAAATGATATCTATCAGCTGAATAAACCACGTATTGATTCGGCTTTTAACCGTACCGTCACAAAAAACATTTTTACAACCGGCGGAACCTCCGACATCCGCCTCACTGCGCTTGTTGTGAAGAAAGACAACCTTTTATTCCAGGTCAGTGCGTCGGGGAAGATGAATGTGGTGGTGCAGGGGAAGTAGTTTTGGGGGGCTACTTTTAGCGGTCAGCAGTCAGTAGTCAGAAATCAGAAGAAGGGGTATGGGGTATGAGGTATGGGGTATGGGGTAAGAAAAGTCAGAATCCAAGTGCAACTAATACGTGCTTGACGAACGGGTGGAATGATGGGTCTGCTTAATTTAAACTTGCTGATTTTATCGAAATTTATGCGTCGTTCACGTTCTTCGCCCATACCTCATACCCCATACCCCTTCTTCTGATTTCTGATTTCTGATTTCTGATGACTGATTACTGATTGCTGACTGCTGACTGCTTAAAGCTACTTCGCATCAAACCACAATTTCGTCGCATCGTTCCAATCGCCGTTGTAATTGATAAACAGTTCCTCACCAGCCTTGATAAAGCGCACGGTTTTAATAGAAATAATTGCTTCCTGGAAATCCATTTCATATTCACAGTTGCTTTTATACGAATGGTTGTACACCGGGACGTAACCCATCGCCATGGCGCATTGCTTTTTGTCGTCACCCCACTCGAAAATATAATCGTGCAGCAGGGTCTGGTCAAGGAGTTTGCGTTCGGCCGCTGTCATAACCAGCACGGGAGAGATTTCGATGGTGGTTTCTTTTGGCAGATTTTCCGCCGTAAATACGCCGCGACCCATGGCGTCGGCGGAAGCGATAAAAAGACAGGGAAGGATCATAAGAAAGTTTATAGTTTATAGTTTGTAGTTTATGGTTAGTGGGAAAGTTGACTGCTGTACGGAACTATAAACTACAAACTATAAACCACAAACTTTCTTCCATGCATCGTACATTTGAAACATGGCGACTGAACTTGACATTTCAGAGATAAAGGAACAATTTGAAGAGATAATCCTGACGGAAGACAAACTTCAGATCAAATTATTTTTGAACCAGCAGAACATCAGCGATGTGGCCAACCTGATCTATGAACTGGAGGATTATGCCAGCCAGATCATCGGCAACATGAGCGTTCACCGCGCCGCCTCGACTTTTAAGATACTCGACCTGGCAGTGCAGAAACAAATCATTGCCGAACTACCGCCATTCCAGACAGCCGAACTACTGAATGCACTCCCTGCCGATGACCGCACCGCTTTCCTGGAGGAACTGCCGAGTGAAGTGGTGAAGGAACTGGTAAAAACCCTGGAACCGGAAGAACGCAAGATCACGCTGTCGCTGCTTGGCTATCCCGAAGGAAGCGTGGGCAGGCTGATGACGCCGGATTACATTACCGTTAACCAGGACTGGACGATGATGGAGGTTCTGTCGTACATCCGCACGGTGGGCAAAAACAGTGAAACGATTGATGTAATTTATATCGTCGACAAAAAAGGCGAATTACTCGATGACCTGCGGATCCGCGAAGTGATCCTGGCCGGCCCCGAACGAAAAGTCTCCGACATCATGGACGGTCGTTTTATTACGCTGAACGTGCAGGATGAGCAGGAAGTGGCGAGCGAGGTTTTCAAGATGAATCACCGCGTGGCGCTGCCCGTGGTGGATAGCAACAACATCCTGCTGGGTATCGTTACCA
>JBBSSY010000544.1:0-3012 GCA_038241595.1 Chitinophagales bacterium
AATGATTTAAATGCATTATCAACAGAAGGATTGCCATAACGCATGGCAATCTCTACCGGCTCATCAACTTCTTCTTGCAGGGCTGCCTGCACCTCGCGAGTAATCACTACGAGCGGTGAGCCTTCTTTTGTCCATACTTTCTGGTAAGCGTGGGAGGATTTTTTCGTTCTGAACGGAACGATAATACCGGCTACCAGCAGTTTCCTCAGGAGATATGGGTAATCGATCACTTTGCCATCCATTAAAAATTCCAGCAAATATTTCT
Source organism: Chitinophagales bacterium (assembly GCA_038241595.1). Classification (GTDB taxonomy): domain Bacteria; phylum Bacteroidota; class Bacteroidia; order Chitinophagales; family Chitinophagaceae; genus JADCRZ01. The sequence goes on from JBBSSY010000544.1 coordinate 266, forward strand.
TTACGTCTTTCAGTTCAGTGGAGTCCGGTGAACCAAGGTTCATCAGGATAATTCCACGCCGCTTCATTTTTTCCATAATGCTTTAATTGACTGCAAAATTAATTGTTGATTATGCTATAACAATCATTTTACAGATGCACTACCAACAATTGATATCATCGTTCAATGGGCGTCGGCAATATTGGGAGATGCGCCATAATATGACAGTGGCATGACGAAGACTTTTTCCAAGTTGACCGCTGGCAAACTACTTTTGCACTCAGCTATGACGCGGACGCTATGAAAGGAACTGTTATCAGAGATATATCAAATTTTTACATTGCGGGAATCAATTATAAAAAAACTGACGCTTCTGTTAGAAGTACCTACGCAGTTGGTAATGAACAGTATGCAGCACTTTTAAACGACGCCAAAACGTTTGGCATCCAGGAATTATTTATCCTTTCTACTTGTAACCGCACCGAAATTTACGGCTTTGCTGAAGATGCTGCTCACCTTAGTCATTTATTGTGTCATCACACCACGGGCGACCTTGGCACTTTTACCAGACTGGCTTATTTTAAAAGCGGTTTACAGGCTGTGCAACACCTCTTTGATGTTGCGGCTGGCCTTGATTCCCAGATCCTGGGTGATTATGAAATCGTGGGCCAGATCAAACAGGCAGTAAAATTTGCACGCGAAAATAATTTTATCGGCGCGTATACCGACCGTATGGTCAATGCCGTATTGCAATCTTCCAAAATGATCCGCAGTCAGACGGTGCTCAGTGGTGGAACGGTTTCCGTATCCTTTGCGGCCATCCAGTACATCCGCCAGCATTATACGTCATTGGAAAATAAGAAGATACTGGTGCTGGGCGTGGGTAAAATCGGGCGGAATACCTGTAAGAACCTCGTCGACTATCTCGGCACTAAAAATATCACGCTGATCAACCGGACCCCCTTGAAAGCGAAAGCTTTGGCAGAAGAATTACAGGTGCAATATGCCGAACAGGAAGCCATTCCCGAAGAGATCAGGAAGGCAGATATTATCATCGTGGCCACCAACGCCGCCGAACCAACCATTCTGAAAGCCGACCTCCTGGATAGTGGCGATAAATTGATCATCGACATGTCTGTACCATTTAACGTTGCATCGGATGCGCGCGAACTGCCGGGCATTACGCTGATCAATGTAGATGAACTGTCACGCATCAAAGATGCAACCATCAAGAAACGTGCAGCGGAAGTTCCCAAGGCAAAGCATATCATCAAGACGCATATCGATGAATTCCTCGAATGGAACGAGATGCGCAAACACGTGCCGGTGCTGACCGCAGTCAAGATCAAACTGCAGGAAATTACCGCTAGCCCCCTGTCCTTTTCCTTTGCCCCATTATCGGTAAACAATACCTGCAATCACAATGAAAAAATCCAGCAGGTTATTAATATTATGGCGCTGAAAATGCGCCGCCAGAACCAGCGCGGCTGCCATTACATTGAAGCCATCAACGATTTTATGGCTCCGGCATCAAACTAGGCCACATGCAACAAGTTATACGGATCGGTACCCGCGAAAGCCAGCTTGCGACGTGGCAGGCACGGCAGGTGCAGCAACTTCTCACAAACATCCATGTTCCTTCCGAACTCGTTTTCATCAAAAGCGAAGGAGATATTGATTTGAAAACGCCTTTGTATGAAATGGGTGTGCAGGGCATTTTTACAAGAAGCCTCGATATCGCGCTGTTGAATAACCAGATCGATGTTGCCGTGCACTCGATGAAGGATGTACCGACGCAATTGCCACAGGGTATTTTGCAGGCAGCCGTATTGCCGCGCGGTCCGGTTCACGACCTGCTCGTTTACAAAACTGACCAGTCCTTTATGAGCAACGAAATAGCCGGTAATATTGCGACGAGCAGCACCCGGCGAAAGGCGCAGTGGTTGAACCGTTTTCCAAATCATACTATCCATAACCTTCGTGGCAATGTAAATACGCGGTTGCGTAAGTTATCGGAAGAAAGCTGGGATGCAGCCATCTTTGCACAAGCCGGGCTCGAACGGATCGGCGTACGCCCAGCCAATAGTGTGGTTATCGACTGGATGTTACCAGCCCCCGCTCAAGGCGCCATCCTGGTTGCCAGCAGGCTGGGAGACGATTTTACTCTCGAAGCTTGTTCTTCCTTTAACGACCGTGACACCACGCTCTGTACTAAAATTGAAAAGGATTTCTTACGTAGTTTATTCGGCGGTTGTACCACGCCAATCGGTGGACTGGCGCAGATCCGCGGCGAGTTCGTTTACTTTAAGGGCAATATGCTATCGGTGGATGGCAGCCAAATAGCCACGGTTGAACAATCAGCTGCGCTGGAACAAGCCTCTAATCTGGGCGTAGAGGCTGCGCATGAAATTTTGTTAAACGGGGGGCGTGAAATCGCTGCGGGTATTCAGCATGCGTAAGCCGCTTCACCTGTTAAGCACGATGCCACTGCCGGAAGCGTTTATCCAGGCGGCCACCACACAGGAAGTAGTCATAGACAACAAAGAATTTATCAAGACCATCCCGGTTACCAGCGAGGATATTCGTGCGGCAGTCGAACAGGTGTCGAATAAAGCGGCCACGGTGATTTTTACCAGCCAGCAGGCGGTCAATGCGGTGTCAAAGCTGGTTCAGGCTCACCTGGTCAACTGGACGATCTTTTGCACCGGTGGCGCCACCCATGAACTCGTTACCCGTTATTTTACTAACAGCCGGATTGCCGGCATGGC
>JBBSSY010000545.1:0-3003 GCA_038241595.1 Chitinophagales bacterium
CTGACTGCTGATAGCTGATAGCTCATAGCTGATTGCTGACTGCTGATAGCTCATAGCTCATAGCTGATCGCTGATCGCTAAAAAACCCCGAAACAAACGGGTTGTTTCGGGGCTTAGAATCACATAAAATCTACTATGCCGGCACTTTCCTTGGCTTTTCGCGTTGCCAGAACCTGTGCTGTGAAATCGCAGTAATAAACTGCTCCGCTAGCTGTGCAGGATCACTGTTGATGACAACGCCTTCGGTAAGTACTGTTTCATCGGAATTATCTTCTGGCAACTTTCGACCAAAATACGTGGCACGCAAAACCTGCAACGCTTCTGAATCTGCCGCTATGGCCTTGCAATGTTTAAATGCCTGGTTAAGAAAATGCACTGCATCGGCATCGTCTTCCAGGGTAGCTACACTGTTGGTACCTCCCGGCACATACACCGCATCATAAAATACCGAGGCGGTGGTAAGCAGGCTTTTATCAACGAGGATTTCTGAATCATTCTTGCCCATGATTATGCCAAGTCGCGGTGCGATCACATCTACAATGGCACCTTCTGCGAGCAAGGTTTTTTTGACCATTACCAGTGAATCTTCATCAACACCATCTGCTGCCAGGATCGCTATTTTGCGCGTTTTAATTGAATCCAGCACATACCCTGCCATGGTCAGCGCCGCGGATTTTTCCAGTGAACCTTCGACTTTCATCGACTGGAAATCATCCGGGTTGCCGTCTGCCGGGATACTTTTATTCATCGGCTGTTCCGGATTCGCCGGCACATGCAGACCCAGGCCATAGGCTACCTGGCTTGCCAGTCCGCCATCAATCTGCGCCAGGATACCGAGCATCCGAATGCGAATGGCAACGGTTTCCACCTTGCCCAATTCAAAGCGCAGGGCATCGACGATGTGGTTTTTTTCCGGTTCAGACTGGCTGTTGAAAAACAGCGTCGCCTGGCTGAAGTGGTCGAAGAAACTCTTGCTTCGCTCGCGTACTTTATACCCTTCTACCCGTTCCGGGTAAGTTACATAACCACCTTCGGACGCTTTCGCCTGGGCGGGGTAACCGCCATTGAGGGAATTGGGATGATATGCCGCTTTACCTTTGTCAATCGTCTGGCGCATATGGCCATCGCGCTGGTTATTATGGACTGGCGCGATCGGGCGATTGATGGGGATCTCGTGAAAATTTGGGCCACCCAATCTTTTCAACTGCGTATCGGTATATGAAAACAACCGGCCTTGCAGCAACGGATCATTGGTGAAATCGATCCCTGGTACAACGTGCCCCAGGTGAAACGCGACCTGTTCCGTTTCTGCAAAAAAGTTATCCGGGTTGCGGTTAAGCGTCATCTTGCCGATGCGTTGAACCGGCACCAGCTCTTCCGGAACGAGTTTGGTGGAATCGAGCAAGTCAAAATCAAACTTAAATTCATCTGATTCCGGAATGATCTGTACGCCAAGTTCCCACTCGGGGAAATTGCCACTTTCAATAGCATCCCATAGGTCGCGGCGGTGAAAATCCGGATCTTTTCCGGAGATGACGGTCGCTTCATCCCAGGCTACGGAGTGAACACCCAGCAAAGGCTTCCAATGGAATTTTACAAAATTAGATTCACCGTCTGCATTGACCAGTCGGAACGTATGAACACCAAAACCCTCCATCATACGCAAACTCCGCGGGATGGCACGATCACTCATAATCCACATAATCATGTGGGCCGATTCGGGCATTAGTGAGATAAAATCCCAAAAAGTATCATGTGCCGACGCAGCCTGCGGAATCGCTTTATTCTGTTCCGGTTTTACTGCATGGACCAAATCAGGAAATTTGATGGAGTCCTGGATAAAAAATACAGGCATATTGTTGCCTACCAGGTCAAAATTACCTTCCTGCGTGTAAAATTTTACCGCGAAACCACGCACGTCGCGGGCCAGGTCAGTGGAACCACGCTCACCGGCCACGGTTGAAAAACGCACAAATACCGGGGTTTCCAACGAGGGATCCTGCAGGAAATTTGCTTTGGAGTAAGAAGCCATGGACTCGTATACTTTAAAGACCCCATGTGCGCCCGAACCGCGGGCATGCACGACACGTTCAGGAATGCGTTCGTGGTCAAAATGTGTCATCTTCTCGCGAAAATGAAAGTCTTCCAGCAGGGACGGACCGCGATTGCCCGCCTTGAGTGAATTCTGGTCATCGTTGATCTTCAGGCCCTGGTTTGTGGTCAGGAATTCATCCTTGCCATAAGTCGTATGCATCGACAACGCATCCGTTTTGTCGTTTGCCGGCCCATGGTCATTCAAGTCTTTTTCGTTTGCCATAAAATATTCTCTTAAATAAAATTAATAATTAGACCGATTCTGCGTGTGCCGGGTTGAGGTTGCCCAATGACTCTGTTGAAATGCTGGCCAGGAGATCGTCTGATTCCTGTTCTTCGGCGAGGTTTTCGGACAAGAGCGGGATAATATCATTTTTACCCAGGGCCGTAGCCAATTCGATAATGCCTTTGTAATTGGTCATCTCATAATTCTCAACTTTGCGTGCGGCATGAATGAGGCCGATATCACGCGACAATGTACCTTCGTCGGTATCGTCAATGACCCCTTCGCCTTCCATAACGATGCCTTCCATAGCGTCACATTTTTTCGCCTGTTTTTTCTTTTGCAGCAGTTCGAATACTTTTTCGAGGCGCATCACCTGTCCTTTTGTAACGGAAAGATGATCAGTAAAGGCATTTTTCAATTTAGCCGAAGCGGCTGCCTTGATCATTTTCGGCAATGCCTTTACGAGGTGATTCTCTGCCCAGAAAATATCTTTTATGGAGTCAAGCAGCAAGTCTTCGAGCCCGTTGGGATCCGAAGACATCGTTGTAGCAGGAACCGAAGAGCCTGGAATTGCCATTGGTTCGGCTTTCGGCAGAACCATGGATGTTGTCTTCGGAGAGGTGATTTTTTTTGAGTTTGATGTTGATTTAGCCATGTCTGTATTTTATACCATTGTATTTAAA
>JBBSSY010000546.1:0-2998 GCA_038241595.1 Chitinophagales bacterium
CTGCTTTTGCGGGTACAACGCACTGGGTAAAACATAAGGCATCTTTATTACCTGCTTATAAAAAAATGAGCAGGCACTGGCCACACTGCGGCATTTGGCACGGCCTACCTGGTGTACTGTTTTGATATACACTATGTATTGCTCAATCTCTTCGGCGGTGATGGCGTCAACTTTTTTACCGTTATAATATTTAAACAACAATATCATTTCGGCAGCATAATTCTTTACAGTTCCCTTTCCCTTATCCTGTATGAGCAATACCTGGCGTAATTTCTCAATCCAAATTTGGGCATCGGCATTTAATAGTTTGGCAGAAACTTCATTCGTTCTCATTTTTGTTTATTTTTAATGAACAACAAAAATGAAACTTTATGATTTGGGAGGCTTTTTGGCTGAGGGGCCCACGGCAGGTGTCGCTTGAACAAAAGTATTTGCAAAAGCAGGGCTGGACGTTGTTATCTTCGGCTGTAGTTCTCTATCAGCAGTGGTTCCAGCGGACGGATATCTTTTTGGCTTTCTGTTGTTATCTTATTCTTTAGTTTTTCAATCGGCTTCAGTTCCGGGGCTTGACCAGCAATGAATCCCCTGCCTGCAGCAATACTCAACGTTGCCCTCCATTATGATATAGGTTTATCCGCAGGCATAACAGCGGCTTTTTAAAATTTTAACTGTTGGCTATCAGAGGGCTTTAAACTATAGTCATTTTTTCACTTTCTACCGGGATAAATGAACTGTTATATTATGGTAATTTATTGTAATAATACTTATTTTTGGTCGACACCTTGCACCAAAGCAGGGTATGAGATCGCTTTTTGTAAATTAATATAAATTCTCCCGATGAAACTAAACCGGCTATGCTGCCTTCTTTTTTTACTACTGCTTTGCCATGTTGCCGCGCACTCCCAGGTAAATGGCGTCTCCGGCACCGTTACCGATAGCACGTCTTCCCAGCCCGTAATCGGGGCCACCATTGGCATCCTGGGATCTTCTGCAAAGACGATCAGTGACCGAGACGGGAAATTTTCCTTGTCCGCCAGTTCTACAAATGCCAACCTGGTCATCTCGCATGTCGGGTATGTTACGCAGACGGTGTCAATGAACGGCGGCGTATTGAACATCCGGCTCATGCCCGAACAGGCTACGCTGAATGATGTGGTTGTCGTAGGTTACGGTACGCAAAAGAAGGTCAATCTCACCGGAGCCGTGGGCCAGATAAAAGCAAAGGCCTTTAGCGAAAAAACGTTTGCCAATACTGCCCAGTCCATCCAGGGCCTGTCACCGGGTCTTACGGTAATAGATCGTGGTGGCGCACCCGGACAGGAAAACGCGAGCATCAATATCCGTGGCGTCGGCACGCTCGGGAACGCCAATCCGCTCATTCTGGTCGATAATATTCCGGTGAATAGCATCAATGATGTTCGTCCAGCAGACATTGCCGACATCTCTGTATTGAAGGATGCGGCATCAGCGGCCATTTATGGTTCGCGCGCAGCCAACGGGGTTATCCTGATCACCACCAAACGGGGAAAAAAGGGCGCGACCACCGTTAACTATAATGCCTATGCGGCTATTCAAAGCACCACCCGTCTGCCTGAGCCTGTCGGCATTAAGGACTATATGGACATCATCAATGAGGGATATGTAAACGGCGGCCTGGCACCAAAACATAGCGACGATTATATCGCGCGTACGTTGTCAGGGGAAGATCCTGTCAAGTATCCCAATACCAACTGGCTGGATGTTGTCTTCAAACCTGGCTTTCAGCAAAATCATGCGATCAGCATGAGTGGCGGAACGGAAAAAGCCAGCTACCTGCTGGCATTGAATTATCTTGACCAGGATGGCATCGTTGATAAAGTAAACGCAAAGAATTACTCCATGCGTTTAAACAACGATTTCAAGCTCACCGACAAACTCACGGTAGGCGCTGATGTGGCGTTTACCAGGAGGCAAAATTCCCAGCCCTATAATGTCGGCGACGTTTTCTGGACGCTCTACAGTGACCTCGCGCCTACTGTGACCCCGGTGTATCCCGATGGTACATACGGCATTGGGGCCGGAAACAGAAGCCCACTGGGTGCTATCAATGCGTCCGGCTACCAGAATGCCATAAACGACAACCTTTTTCTGAACCTGAAAGTGGGGTACTATATTTTACCAGGACTCAATATTAACGCAAACTATGCGGCCAACCTGTACAAGAACAGCTCAAAGAATCGGCGGTTTGATTATGTGTTCCGTGACTACTATACAAAAAATGAGCTGTCCCGGTATAATAGCTTCCTCTACTACGGCCAGGGCAATTCTTCCGAGTCGAATGCCAGGCTTACCGCTGACTATAAGAAAACATTTGGCATGCATGACTTAACGGTGCTGGCAGGCGTGGAGCAGACCATCCATAAAGATGACCAGGTAACCGGCACGCGCAGCCTGTTTTATTCAAACGATCTCTCCGAATTGGGACAGGGTGATCCGACTACGCGGGATAACAGTTCTTTCAGCACAAACTGGAGCCTGCAATCCCTGTTTGGCCGTATCAATTATGCCTTGATGAGCAAATATCTTTTCGAAGTGAATGTGAGAAAAGATGGCTCTTCACGTTTTGCGAAAGGCAGGCAATACGGGGTGTTCCCGTCATTCTCCGCCGGGTGGATATTGTCGCAGGAAAACTTTATGAAATCGATCGGTTTTCTTGACAACTTAAAACTTCGTGCCTCATGGGGCCAGTTGGGAAATCAGGACATTGGCCTGTATCAATATCAGCAAACGGTGGCCTTGCAGCAAAACTACACATTTGGCGGCCAGCTTGTTAATGGCGCGGCGGTAAATACGCTCGCGAACCAATTCATTACCTGGGAAACCAGCACCTCAACCAACCTTGGTTTCGACGCCCAGTTTTTTAATAATACATTCGGATTCACTGCGGATGTATTTAAAAAACGCACCAAAAATATTTTGCTCACCCTGGATATACCCTACACCATCGGTCTTGGTGCCC
>JBBSSY010000547.1:0-2992 GCA_038241595.1 Chitinophagales bacterium
CAGGTTGTCCAGCTTCTTGGTGAGCTCCAGCAAGTCAGACTGCTTTTGTTTTAGATCGATATCACTTTTTTTCATACGCATTTGTAAGTTTTCGAGGACTTTCTCCTGCAGGTACTCAATGTAAAAGGAAGGGAGGCTTAACTCTTTAAGAATTTCATCAAACTGGGCATGTAGTTTAATAGCAGGTAGATTGAAGGCTATGTGAGAAAAGCATTTGTAATACCAGACGTAATTTTTTCTCCCTTTACTTCTGCCTGCAGTTAACATTCTGCCACAGAAACATTTCAACTTTCCACGAAGCGGAACATCATCATTAATAATGGTACGGTTCATCGTTTTTTTGGTGCCGAGCATGTCCTGCACTTTCCACCAGGTAAGCTCTGGAACAATGCCGTCATGCAGGCCCTTTACCATCTTTTCGGGCTCATCGTAGTATTCAGGTACCCGAATGAGGCCTGCATACGTAGGACTTGTTAGCATTCGCTGAATGGCGCTGTTACCGTTCATGTTTACGCCCTGCTCTTTGGCATACCGGCGGAGCTGGGCCATGTTATCTCCAAAAAGAAACTTATTGAATATTTCCACTACCACTTTTGCTTTGAACTCATCGATGACAAGAATGGGTTTGTTGTTTGCGTCCCGTGCATTTTTGTAACCGATGGGCGCCATATTAATGTACCTGCCAGATTTGGCTGCCTGGTGGTTGCCAGACTTGGTTCGGTCCCGGATCACCAGCCACTCTACCTGTGCGCCTAATAGCATCTGTGTCCGGAACTGAAAGAAATACGGGCTGTTGGGATGTAACATGATGGGTTCCATCACACTCATAACCCGGATGTGGTATCGTTGCTCGAGGAGCTCAATCATCTGTAGGGCCTCCAAAACATTGCGACTGAACCGGTCAAATTTGCTGACAATAAGAATGTCAACATTGCTGTGATTTATTTTAACAAAGTTCTCCAGGTCCTTCCAGTCAGGCCGGTCGAAATTCTTTGCGCTTTGGCCATCATCTTTATAGATGTTTATAAGCTCCCATGATTGCTTCAAGCAAAAATCGCGGATATAATTTTCCTGCCCCTCCAGTGAAAAATTACTTTGGTCCTTGGTGCTGATCCTGATGTAACCGATCGCTCTTTTCATGTTCGTTGCAAATTTTTTGAGTGATAATTTCTGCAAGTAAATCTAAAAAATATTTGTCCGAAGCTGGTATAATCCTTTTAACAGGCGTTTCCGAAACCGGTATGGTGGCAACGATTTTCAAAGAAAATTTACCGGTTTTTTTTTTGACACCACGGCATTGAAGATTACAATTGCCAGGCATACCAGGATGCTCAGCATAATAAAAGTGATTACTGCAACACTTAATACAACACCCATACAAAATTCACCGAGACGCTTTTTCATTATGGTAAATTTTAAAAAAGTTGTAATTGATTAAGTGGTTGTTTTTTGTTGCTTTTCAGCAGCCGTTGCTTTTTGATCTCATCGAGCCACATTTTGTAAGGCAGCATTGATCTTTGACCAAACGGATATGCTTCCCGCAACGCTTTCCTTATTTCTTTATCGGTTAAACCCTGGGTGGATTGAAGCACCTTGTAAATTATTGGGCGGGATACTTCTCGCCAGGATGATTTTTTCATGTTTATTATTTTACCAGTAAATAACATCTCCGGAAAAGGGAAGGTCATGTGTGAGGCGCCAGAACCGCAGCATTAGTTCAAAGCAGCCGTCTGGCTTTTTCTTACTGGAGCCTTTTGGCCTGAAGCCATCTTCCCATGCAAAAAGATCCCGATCAATTGGCTCCAGTATAATATGGAAGGGTAGGGCTTTGTTATGAGGATCCTGTTTGGCTACTTCCAGACCAATGGTATCGATGGGACCGTTGTACAGGATAATGCCCTCCTTTTCGTTGACAACGATGCCCACTACATCGGTAATTTCAGCTTCATTCAACTTCATGCAGTTGCGGGTGCGCATGCCGAAAAAGTTATAGGCAATCTGGCCCTTTCGTGGTGGATGCTTCCTGCGTGCCCGAACGGTTTGGCGCTTGGATCCGTTCATAACGTAAATCACGAATCGTTCTTTGTATGAGTATGCTGGCATATAGATGAATTATTTTAGATGATTTTTTCCCTGATGGCTACCGAAACCAACTGGGTAGTGTTCCTTACATCCCACAAAACGCGGATGTCTTCGACCCGGCTGGAGACGGCTTTGTATTTCATTTTTAAGATTTCTGCCGTCTCCTTTGCCGTTTTGCCCTCAGAAAGCAGGTTGATGATTTTGACGTCCATCGCCCGGATGGGAGCCCTTTCTTTGATTTTTTGTATGAAATTCTCTGTACTGGTCATAAAAATTTTTAATTTTTTGGGAAATCACAACGTTTTTTGTGTGCCTCTGTGCCACCGTGCCTCCGTGTGCCTCTTTTAAACTCCGTGTGCCTCCACTTTTTAAATATTTACTTATTGATTACTAATTACTTATCTACGGAGGCACACGGAGGCACACTTTTAGGCCTTTTTCTCATTCGAATGGTATTTTTTGAATGATGGGTACATAACCGTTTATTGGCGGCTTCGTTACCGGGAAGGGGTCAGCTTCTTCCATTGCTCCAAACTCCAGGGTTGTCCGCTCCAGGTCCAAATTCAACTGATCGTATAAAAAAACAATACTGCTCGTCTTTGACTGTACCTCTTCCTTTATTGTTTCCGGATGATTGATTGCTACCTGACCGTTATACCTGGGAACGTTTTCAGTTTTAACCACCCACTTCTTAAAAACACTGGATTTGTTAGGCCCAACAAAATATTTCCTGCTGGACATGTAGTGATCCAGGTTATCCATTGTCATTCCTTCCTTTCCCGTGCGCCTGCGGAAGGCTTCCTGGTAATGTTTGTGCACGTTGTTCGGCCGCATGTATAACAACTTGGTAGGTTCAGGGAAGGATACGGTATATTCTTCTTCACGATCCCTGCGGATCCTCACCTCCAGC
>JBBSSY010000548.1:0-2983 GCA_038241595.1 Chitinophagales bacterium
ATATTGGGTGTTGATCGGTGAGTCGACCCACTCATGTTTTTCATCGATCGTTTCACCATTTGCCGTTCTTCCCAGGGCCGCTACTGAACTGATATGAACCAGCCTTCGTATATTTTTATCCAGCGCGATGTTAACCACGTTCGCGGTGCCTTCAATATTTACCAGGTGCATATCATTTTTATCGGCAGCCGCAAACGAAACTTTCGCTGCTGAATGGATTACAGCATCAACGCCATCCATGGCTTCTTCCAGGCTTACCACATCGAGTACGTCGCCGGTAAACCATTCTACCTGTGACATTATCGCAGGATCGATAAACGCAGGCAGCTTGTTGCTGTTGCGCCGGAGGGCCCGGACACGATGCCCATGCTGCACCAGGTGTTTAATGATGTAGGCGCCTAAAAATCCAGTACCACCGGTTACTAAGATCATCTTGTTAAGAACTCGCGTTTTTGTTATTTTTTAAAGGTATACGCAGTGTTGCCATTGTAGGTACATACCCGGGAAATATATATGTTACTTGTACCTACAGGTAATTTTGCAAAAGGTTTTGGCATCGCTTTCCTATTGTCCTTGATTAAAGCCATTATGAAAGCAGTCAGATCATTTATATTTCTTGTACCATCAGCAACGGATCGGGGATTTTCGTCAATGCAGGTAGAGTCTGCATTTTTAAAACACTGTGAGGTAATACCCAACATCGCTATTTGAGAAGAAGTCTTTTGGTTTAAAAAGAGCAGCGGTTCTTTTTTATGATACATATTAACATTCCAAACCAGTAATTTTAGATTGGGTGAGGTCGGATTTACCATGATGCTCCCTGACAAATACATATCCATCAGGCTTACATTTCCTGTAAAGTTATTTATCCTGATTGTTGTTGCCGAGTCCTGGTCGGTGGGCGCATACATGGCCCCATCAATTGTTAAATTTCCAGAGCCGGAAAGATCGAGTGGCAGGAAGTCTTTTTTCAAATTACCTTCCCACCAGCAGTCTTTGGCTACCATAGTGGCGTTATTTTCGAGGAACACACCGGCGCTTTGTCCGCCAAAACAGTACAATCGGCTTGTACCGGTTCCTGCTTTTACCTTACTTCCACCAACTATATGCGTTCCTTTAGAGAAAAAAGAATTGTTCTTTTCAAAATAGGTAAAATCGTTTTGGTCGATATTCAAGGTCAATTTTGAACTCGAATAGATTTGGTCGATATGCACTTGAGACCCTGCCTGGTCAACATTAGAAAAAGAAAATGCGTTGGCATTGTCATGGTCGCCATCATTGCCTATCTGAATATCTTGAATCGTACAGTATGAGGGCCCCTGAATGATAAAATATTTAAAGTCATTGGAAGTACCCGGTGCTTTTTTGAATACTGTGGATTCAAGCAACCCGTCACCGATCAGCTTACAATCGCTTCCAGCGGGAATTATTAGTGACTTGTCAAGAACATATATACCGATCGGAAAGTGCACGATGGCCTGTTCTCCCTTTAAGGCAGCCGCACGATTAATAACTTCCTGGATAGTGGCTGTGGTAGCTCCTGGTTTAACCTCAAAAATCTTTCTTGCGACCAAGGGTAGAAAGGGCTGTAGGGAAGGTTTCGCCGGCAGTTTGGCAAGCTTTACATCAATCTTTTTATCCGCTATTGTCCGGATATTATATCGCGGACTTGTTGTCATATTGAAAGCGTTCAGGTCCACGTAATTATTTTGTACCGACAGCACATCGAAACTTCCTTTGCACCAGCTGGTGTAGTTTAGCACATGAGTCTGTTTTATTTTATTCTGAATAAATGAATTATCTAACAGCGTAATCTTCCCCTGGTGGTGGTATTCAATGGGGATCGATTTACAATCAATAACCGTATTCCCCTGAAAAATCCTTTTGAAAGGCCCACAACTTGCTCCCTCGTCAAATGAAAAAACGTTTGCGTTTTCAGAATAGCATCCCCTGACAGACGAATAGTACACGGCGAGATTTTGAATGTCTTTTTGCGAATTTTTAAACTGTGAATTATAAATATGATAGTTCCCGTGTTTACAATCAACGCCTACCTGGCAATCATTGAATTCGCAATCCCACACCCAATAATCCAGCGCGTTATAACCCTTAATCGAAATTCCGGCTCCGCGGCATGAATAGAATTTGCATCGTTTAATGGTTACTTCTGCATCCATCATTCCCGTACCTTCCGGAACGTACGTACCTCCAGCGATTCCAGTCTGAAGATTCCCTTTGAAAATCATGTCACTCAATTCAATGCTCGTTGGCGAGTAATTGGGTGCAAGCAGATCCTTATAGTGAATCCCTAAAGCCTCGATATTATTCTTGTTATTTCCATCCCAGGTGATACGACTGATTTTTATGTAAGGAGACCGATTTGCATGAAACATGGTGTCGTTGTCGCCACCTGCCCACTTGATAATTGTTTTAAGAGGATCTTCACCGATAAAGCTTACGCCCACTTTCCCCGTAAGATGAAGCGTTTCGGAAATTTTGTAAATACCGGCCGGGAGATAAATCACTACGTAGCGGGTAGCGGCTTGCCTGTTGAAATCCAGTTTCAAATTGGAGGTTAGTGAGTCTAAAGCAGTTTGAAGGGCTTTGGTATCATCGGTAACGCCGTTTCCAGTTGCCCTGAACCTTGTTTTTGCGTTCGCCCAACTTTTAAAGGGACCATTAAATTCTTCTTTGTACGAGACTTGTCCTAAAGCGTTTGAAAGTATAATACAGGCCGTTATTAACAGTGCCAGACTTTTCATATAATATGTTTAGACGTAATTGCAGGAATATTGCAGGCGGGTTCTCAAACAGCAGATGTAAACTGCCTTAAAAATCTCAGGTCGTTTTCGCTGAACAGACGCAGGTCGTTGATCTGGTATTTCAAGATCGCGGGGCGTTCGATGCCGATGCCAAAGGCAAAGCCGGTATATTTTTCCGGATCGATGCCGCAGTTCTCCAGTAATTTGGGATGAACCATACC
>JBBSSY010000549.1:0-2979 GCA_038241595.1 Chitinophagales bacterium
ATGCTTGGCATTTACATCAACCAGTCGTAGTTATTTCTTCGACGCCTTCACCCCGGTACTCCTCATCACTTTATGCACGAGCCCGAAAATCTTTTGTTCCACATTCTCCGAAAAAGGCCCCGGCATCACATAATAGATCATGCTGGAATTTCCTTCGTAGCCGCCCTCTTTTAAAATACGTAATGATGGAATATAGCACATCACCTCATTGCTATAACCGGCGACAAACAGGTTCTCGTCAGCGAATATTTGCTTCGCCCACAACGAATAATCAACCACCACTTCACCCGACATCGCCAGGATGGATAACGACTTGCCAAAACGGATCGCCTGCACCGGGTAACGGTATTTGCTTACATCCCAGCCTTTGTTGTACGCCTGTAGCATCAGCTTCGCGCGACGCTGTACAAACTGGTCGCCGGTGATCATGTCTTTCTGGTAAGCTTCCAACGCAAAGGGCTGGAAGTCGAGATCGACCGTCATGTATTCGGTACGGATGCTGCCGGTGACCGGCTTCATATCGCCCGAAAGAACCTGCTGCACCGCCGCGGCGAGTGTCCGGCCATGTTGTTCCGCGTTTTGAACCACGCCACGCGGGTTGGGATTGATGTCGCCACAGCAGCCCTGGAAAAACAAGGCCGTTATGCCAGGATAGGATTTTTACAGCTCCAGTTGCGCATAGCCGGCATAGTCCCCGTTAACCTCCATAAATTCGCCGCTCAGCGTGGTGTTGTGACAGGCATAGCCAAACAATACCGCTTTGAGTTCACCGGCGGGGTTGGCAATCTTCAATACAGGTACATCATTGTCAACGGGCCTGGTGGTCCACTTCGCTTCACGGCGGTTGATGGCAAAGTCAGCGACACCTTTGCCGCTATAGACCGTCATGGGCTGCAGGCTCGCCATCGCCATATCGACGGTGGTAATAATGTCTTCGGTAATCTGTAACGTATACCCATACACGACACGCATGTCTTCCGTACTGTAATCAAACATGCCGGCCGCCGGCCACACCATCGGACCGGAATGGGTATGCGATGAATTCAACATCACCTGTGAACGCTTTAGTCCATATTTCGATTCTAGCTTCGTCGCCACGGCCACGGAAATCTCGTGGGACAGGCCAAGCAGGTCAGTCGTAACAATGACCGTCCTGCTGCCATCCGAGGCTTCAAAGGCGAGTGCCTTCGCCCACAGGTCATGTGTTACGCCGGTAGAAGGCTTGCTGCGCTGCGGGCTTGCATAGCCGTTCAACCATACGCCCCCCTTGGGCGTGATCACCTTCCTGCCAATCCCTACTTTCATCTCCACGGCATTTCCTGGGTACGCATGACCGGTAGTAAATACGGCCATAGCGATCAGGATACAAATAAGCGTTTTAGGCATGTTGCGATTTAATAAAATAAAAAAGTATAATCAGGCTTTCGCCAGGGCGGCGCCATACTGCTGAATCTTGCGGATCGATTCGGCAATCTGGTCCATATCGGTCCGGCTACCCAGCAGCATCGTCTGGTACAGCCATACCGCCTGCTCGCAGAGCAGGTCATTCTGCGGACATTCATTTTTTTCCAGCCATTGCTGCATGGTTTTTTCACCATACACTTTCAGGAAGTGCTTGTTCTTCGCCAGGCCGGTAACATACGCGTCTTTGTTGAGTTTGCCGTACCCGGAAGAACAGGGCACCCCTTCCGCACGGAGCGCGTCGAGAAACTTTTCGCGGCTCAGTCCGGCAAATTGATTCTTGTCGTAGCGGAACATGTACAGGTGGTAGGCACTGGCGGTAGTACCGGCATATAATTTCGCTGGTTTGATACCGGGTATCGCAGATAATAATTTTGAGAGGTACAACGCATTCTCATTGCGTGTCACGGTTTGTTCCTGCACGCGGGCCATCTGTGCAAGCAGGAGGCTGCCCTGGAATTCCGTCAGCCTGAGGTTGGTACCGCGTGTTCCAACACCATTTTTAAACGCTGCAGGCGATCCTTCACGTCCCTGGTTGTGAAAGGTGTAGCAACTCCGCGCAAACTCATCGCTGTTGGTCGTTATCGCGCCACCCTCGGCACAATTCAGGTTCTTGGAAGACTGGAAGCTGAAAGCGCCACCAAGGCCGAAGTTGCCTACTTTCTTCCCCTTCCATTCGGCGAGGTGTGCCTGGCAGGCATCCTCTATCAACGTGACATTCGCCTTCCTGGCAATCTCAACGACACGGTCAACGTTTACCGGTGAGCCACCAAGATGGACCGGCATGATGACCTTTGTTTGTGGCGTAACAGCCGCTTCGATTTTCTCTGCATCGACCTGGAAACTCTCGATGTCGGTGTCTACAAAAACCGGTAAGGCATAATTAAGCACGACGACATTATAGGTAGCAACAAAGGTGTAGGTTGGAATGATCACTTCGTCACCTGGTCCAATCTCAAGCGCACCGAGCATGGTGTATAGTGCACTGGTTCCGCTGGAAACACCCAGGCAATGTTTTACGCCAAACATCTGCTGGTATTTTTTCTCAAATTCCGCGACCACCTTGCCATTGAGACGGCCCCATTTCTTGCTCTTCAACACGCCTGCCATATCCTTTTCTTCTGTGTCGTTACTAATGGGCCAGGATGGAAAACTGCCCGGGTGTGCCCTGGGGCCGCCAAGTATGGCCGGTTTCAGATCCGTGCCTTTTGCAAAGCTAACGCCCGGCAGGCCAAGGGCACGACCCGCTCCGGTAACCGAAAGCGTATTTATAAATTTTCTGCGATCGACTGAATGATCCATGTTGACTGTTTTGAAGAGTGAAAAATATTCGACGGCCTTTCTTTTTCGCGAGCAAAAGATAGTGCATTTGGATTGGAAAAAGAACTGGTAGAACATAAACTCATTCATTACGAAAGCGTCCAAAATACACATGCACACCTTCCTGAAATGGATCATTCTCCATTTTCCGGTAACCTTACCGGAAAAAGACGGCGCGGCTCTGTTTAAAGGACCATC
>JBBSSY010000550.1:0-2962 GCA_038241595.1 Chitinophagales bacterium
CAGGCTGCCAATGATTACTTTACTCCGGCTAAATCTGTCTGATAAAAAACCCGCCAGCGGGCTCAACGCACCATATGTCCAGAGGAATACGGAGGTTTGCAAACCGAACTGCGCTTCCGTCATCGGTATGGCTTTTATCACCGATTCGCGCATGGTGGCAATCATGCTGCGGTCGAGGTAATTTAAGCAGCCCACCACGGATAACAAACCAACCGTGAGCCATGCCCGGGGTAGCAACTTCGTTTTGGCAGGTCCAGGCAGGGCGGGCACTTTGATCATATTTTCGGATGGTTTAAATTAAGTGGCCGACTTTTATATAATACTTGTTGTAGTTTGTGGTTAGTTGGCAAGTTGAAAACAACTAATTATAAACCACAAACCACAAACTACAAACCACAAACTACAAACTACAAACTTTCCTGCTGCTTTTGTGCGTTTAATGATAACTGGTAGGCGGCTTTGGCAGCCAGGTCAGGTTGTGCTGATTCGCCAAAATAAACGAGCCCGAGTGCCTTGCGTGACCGGGACTCGGTGGCATTGCGCCCGGCACTGTGTATGCACATACAATGATGGATCAGCAGGTCGCCCGGTTTTGCGGGGAACGCAACCAGCGCTGCCTTGTCTTCCTCCGTTCCATAATCAATAATGGATTGCGAGAACCCTGCCGTTTGCGTACGTCCATGCGCCCGCATGCCTTTCAGGTGGGAACCGGTGACGTAACTGACACAGCCGTTTTCAAAGTCAACCTCTTCCAGCGCCAACCAGCACGTGACCGCCTGTTTCGGTTTGATTGAAAAATAGTATGCATCCTGGTGCGGCGGCGTTTCCTTCCCCACCCTGGCAGGCTTGTCAAAAAATTCTACGTTCTTGCCGATAATCTTTTCATCCAGCAGTGTTTCCGCCAGTTGCAGGATCTCGCTGCCCGTCATCAGGCCTCTGAAAAAATCACTGTGTTCATTAAGGTCCAGTACCTGCTTCAACGTGGCCGGGTCGTCCTTGTCTTCGTAGGCGATGCGGATGGCGGGATTTTGGGGCAACATGAAATGAATCACGTCATCCAGCTGGCGGTTAATTTCATCGATTTTTTCAGTACTGAAAAACCCGGGAATAAATACATACCCGTCTCGGTCAAACGCAGTTTTCAGGGCATTAATATCGTAATTGCTCATACAAATATTTTAATCATACAATGTCTGCGTCGCTCAATAGCCGGGGTTTTGCTTTACTTTCGGCTCGAGGCTTAACGTGATGGCATTAATCGGGTGAAGCAACAAATCATCCTGTCCTTTTTTAGCCTGCAACGAAGGCACGAGGTCAAACGCCTTGCCAAAACGCACCAGGTCGAACCAGCGCTTGCCTTCGTAGGCCAGCTCGAACAGCCGTTCTTTGAGGATCGCATCATCATTTGTTTCCTTACTGCCGGATACAAAGATGTGTGCGGGGTAGGCCGTACCGTAGGCACGCTGGCGTACCAGGTTTATCTCCGTGGCAGGATCCTGGCCAAGGGCATTTTTCGCTTCAGCCTTCATCAGCAACACATCGGCATAGCGGTAGAGGATAATATCATCGGCGAAGTACCGCACGTTGTTTTCAACAATGCCGTCTCCTTTTACAATAACAGCCGCATACAAGGTTTTGGCACCGGTGGTCGGATTGATGTTATTGACTTCGATAAAGGTAGCGTTGCGGCGGCTGTCGTCGGTGGTAAACTGGTTGCGCACCAATGGTGACGGCGACCAGATATTATTGCCGCCCAGCGTGGCGCCAAGCGCTGCACGCGCAGCCGGATCCACATTGGCTGCAAATGAAGTAGTCGTTGAAAGGTAGCCGTTGAAAAAGTAATTGTCGATCGATTCGGTGGCAACATAGTTCACGGCCATGAGTACCTCTTTATTGCCTTTATTACTACCCCGGCCAACAAACGAGCCGTAATCAAAAACATTTGCGAACGATGCGATGAGGCTTACATCGGCAGTTTGTACCGCGGTACATGCATCGAGCGCGGTTTGCAAATCGGCGTTGCCACCGTTCAACCGTTTTGCCGTCCACAGATAAACATCCGCTTTCAGCGCATTGGCGGCCGGTTTCGACCACGTGTTCCGGCGACCTTTAAAAGTATTGGCGGGAAACAAATCCAACGCATTTTTCAGATCTGATTTAATCAGTGCGAAGATGTCTGCCTGTGGGGTGCGCGGGATCTGCACGGCTTCATAATCATATGACTCGAACGGTTCCGTTCTGAGCGGCAGGGCGCCCCAGGTCCTGGTCATCAGAAAATAAACATAGGCACGCATGGTATAAGCTTGCGCGAGGTAATCATTTTTGACCGCTTCCGACGTAAAGGTGATGGTCGGAATGTATTTTAGCATCAGGTTGGCTGAATTAACGATCGTGTAGTAGTTCAGCCAGGTGATCTGCGGTAAAAGTATGTTCGCGTCAAGGGTATTGTTGTAATACCGGTCGTAACCACTAGCGCCCGCGAGGCCGGAGGTGACCGTTTCACCCCTCAGCTCGCCGAGTACAAAACTGGTGAAAGATGTTTCGTTACGCAAGCGGATATACAAGCCGGTCGTAAATGCCGAGACGTCACTTTCTGTTTTGAAGAATGAGGCACTTGACACTGAACTGATCGGTTCGATTTCCAGGGTTTTGTTACAGGATGAAACCGCGATCACTGATGCCAGGGCCGGGTAAAGAATGAGTTTGTATATTCGATTCATGGGGATTTGTTAAAATGTTAGGTTGGCGCCAAATACGATGCTGCGTGTGATGGGATAGCGACCGTAATCGCCTTTTAAAAAGCTGACGGTCGTGAACCCGCCGTCTTCAGGATTGGGTCCTTTGTAATTGGTAAAATAATGCAGGTTGTTGCCACTGACGGTGAAGCGCAAGGCAGCTATTTTAGCTTTTTTTAACCAGGCGGCCGGTACGGTATAACCAGCAGTTAGTTCGCGAATTGCGA
>JBBSSY010000551.1:0-2962 GCA_038241595.1 Chitinophagales bacterium
GAGTGGGAGTGATCTTTTGCCATGGTCAAATTTAACTGATGGTGCTAAAACTAAAGCAAATTATCACAAATCATTCATCGGCAATCTTCAAAAATATGTGCTTAGAACGGAAGATCATCTGTGGCGCTGTCGCTCATGTCGCTGGCAGGAACCGAACTTGCAGGCCGTTGCTGGTTGTTGTAACCACCGCTGTTGCCCGCGTCTCCGCCGTTTTCTGTCCGGTTTCCGCCTCCAAGCAGCTGGATATTCATTACCCGTAAAGTCAGCGAAGTACCAGTGGTACCGTCGTTTTTCGGGTAAGTTCTCACCTCGGGTGAACCCTCTACGTAAACCTGGGTTCCCTTTTTAAGATATGGCGCAATGGCGATTCTTTCTGACCAGTAGGCACACTCCACCCAGATGGTCTTGTCTTTCAGGTTTCCCTGCTGGTCTTTAAATTTTTCGGTATGTGCCACGTTAAAATTCATCACGTTTTTTCCGTTCACCACATTGGTCAGACAGTCTTTGCCAAGGTTCCCGATCACCTGTAACTTTATCATACGATTCGTTTTAATTTGAACCAGCAAATTAAGATTTTTCCAGCCGGTTGCTACCGTGATTTAACGCTATTTTTGAACGGCTACGCCTTTCAGCTGTCAGCTATCAGCTATGAGCTATCAGCTGATTTCTGATAGCTGACGGCTCATAGCTGATAGCTCATAGCTGACAGCTTCTTCCTATCTTTGCCCCTTAACGCATCAATCATGAGCCGGAATGGAAAAGTAATGGTGGCCATGAGCGGCGGGATCGACAGTACGGTCGCGGCGCTTATGTTGCACAACGAAGGATATGAAGTGGTTGGCATCACCATGAAAACATGGGATTATGCCAGCAGCGGCAGCAGCAAAAAAGAAACCGGCTGCTGTAACCTTGACAGCTTTAACGATGCCCGCCAGGCGGCCGTTAACAATGGCTTCCCACATTTTGTACTCGACATCCGCGAGGAATTTGGCGGCTTTGTAATCGAAAATTTTGTAGACGAATACCTCGCGGGGCGTACGCCAAATCCCTGCGTGATGTGCAATACGCATATAAAATGGCGCGCGCTGCTCAAAAGAGCCGACGCGCTCGACTGCGAATTCATCGCGACCGGCCACTACGGCAACATAAAGCAGTACGACAACGGCCGCTTCGGCATCAGCAAGGGCCTGGATGAAACCAAGGACCAGAGTTACGTACTCTGGGGCCTTCAGCAGGACCTCCTGCGCCGTACGCTGCTGCCACTGGGCAAATACCGTAAAACTGAGATCCGCCAGATGGCAGAGGATTTTGGCTACCCCGAACTGGCAAAGAAATCGGAAAGCTACGAGATCTGTTTCGTGCCTGATAATGACTACCGCGGTTTCCTCAAACGCCGCGTACCAGGCCTGGAAGAAAGGGTCGACGGAGGCAATTTCGTGGATAAAGCCGGCAACATACTCGGCAAACACAAGGGATTTCCATTCTATACCATCGGCCAGCGCAAAGGGCTCGAAATCGCTTTTGGAAAACCAATGTATGTTACCGCCATCAACCCCGACAGCAATGCGGTGATGCTCGGGGAAGAAGACGATCTCGACCAGAACGACATGATCGTTTCTAAACTCAACATGATCAAATACGACAGTATACCCGACGGGATGGAAGCCACCACGAAGATCCGTTACAAAGATACGGGTAGTCTCTCCAACCTGTATAACGACAACAATGGGGTGCGCGTGCGGTTTTATGAAAATGTGAAAAGCATCGCACCAGGGCAAAGCGCGGTGTTCTATGAAGGCGACGATGTAATCGGCGGCGGAATCATCCAGGGCGGCGGGCCGCGGTAGACACAATATCACATCTGTCCTATCGTTCAAGGCATGGTTCACCGGCCGGTAACTGCTTCCACAATCCAGTCTTTTTCAAGGAACCTTCCCGCCCGGTGATCGTAAAAGAAAAGATTCTATGAATAGATTGCTTACCTGTTTTTTCTATGGCTGCCTGCTGCTCTGGGTAGCGTCCTGCAATAAAACAGAAACACTGCAAACAGCTACCATTAAGGATTACTATCCCATCGCGCTGGGAAAATTTCAAATCTTCAAAGTCGACTCTTTCGTATATGTAAACTTCGGGCAAACGAAAGAACGCCGTTCCCACATTGTGAAAGACACGGTGGATGCGGCCATCACAGATAACCTGGGAAGGCTATCCTTTCGCGTACGAAGGTTATTCCGGAGCGAAATCGATACCACGCAGTGGCTCGACCAGATGACCTACCTCGTGACACCGACCAACACGTCGCTGGAAGTGGTTGAAGAAAATCTGCGGGTCATCAGGCTGCAAATGCCGGTGAGAGAATTTGTAACGTGGAACGGTAACCGCTATCTGCCCGATGATATTTACCCGGAATTTGGTTTTAACAGTACGACGCATTCGCGTTTGGCAAGTTGGGAATACAGTTACGAAAATGTTGACATGCCGGCGATCGTAAATGGACTGGCATACGATAGCACCGTAACCGTAACCAGCTCGGCAAATGATTCAACCGGTTTTCCGCCGAAGGGGCTCACGGTCCCGGCATTTAAAACATTGTGGGCGGAGACGTATGCACGTGGCGTTGGACTTGTTTCGCGACATATAAGTATGGAAGAATTTCAGCCAAAAAGCAGTTCCTATCCAACTGGATATTATTCAGGGTTTGAAGTGAAGCAGGTGTTGGTGGGGCATAATTGAAGAAGGCCGTCAGCTATCAGCAGTCAGCTATCAGCTTATAAACATTCGATAACTGCCGTCTTAATTTATACTTTTTATAACCTCATTTTCATAATGCTTATCGAAAAAACTTTAAACTTTAAACCTCAAACTTTAAACTGCTTCCTGGCATTTTTACTTTTCATCCTCACTAATTCCGCTTCCGCACAATCACGTTCTCTCATCATGCTGAAAGATAAGAGAGGAACCA
>JBBSSY010000552.1:0-2960 GCA_038241595.1 Chitinophagales bacterium
AAGGTTTTGCTGACAAGTTAAGTGCCTGCACTAGCCAGCTGCTTTTGCAGTTTCATTGCCATGTCTAAACTAGTAGTCTCCGGAGATGCTGCCAGTTGATCCTCAATCAGATAACCTCATTAGGCCTTAATAGTTTCCACTCCATATCGTGGAAGCACGAAGGATATAACGATTTATAGTGAAAGAAAAAGCGTTGGGGAATAAAATCAGCCGGATTAGTCGCTCTTCATGTGGAATGAGAAAATGGCACGTTGCAGGTCATCGTTGAAATATATCTGGCTGAAAATAGCAAGGCGGTAGCATTTTTATGATGATTAATACATTTGGCTGCAAACCTCTACTCCGCCCATCACCAGGCCTGCCGCAGAAGCCGCGTAACAGATTTTCTCCCTGTCGCCGTCATGAAAGCTGGTGTGAAAATTACCATCATCACATAGGAACATGGCAATGGGCACTTTATCATCTGCAGAAATCAGCATAATAATCGGCATACCGGAGCGGCCTGAATAGTGAAACAGCGGCAGTGTAAAAGCAAGCTCTTCAATATCCATTTCAAAAGCCTCGCGGTAAGCAGGCACATTGACCAGGCTTTTAATTGCTGCGAGTTTTTCACGACTTCTGAAAGGAAAGCGAAGCCAGTCATACCTCAGTTCATCGATCAGGTAGAGCTGACTGATGTGCATAATCTCAAAGAAACGGATCAATGCTTTTGACCGGTTGGTTACGTATTGCCCTGTGTTTTTCCTGGAGTAACCCAGAACAGCAAAATCATTGGTCAGCGTTCCACCTTCATGAAAAACTTCCTGATGATCTTTTAAGTCTCTCACCAGGGAACCCTTTTCGTCCCAACTATATTCATTGCCCTTTTCGTCCATATGGTCTTCGTCATCTGTGGCAACAGGCAACATGCTGTTTTCATAGCCTATCTCCTCCGGATCAGGATCACGATAGGGCGTTTGTGCATTATATATGTAATAATCGGCGAGTCGAGACCTGGAAAATACTTCGTCACGGGTAATTGGTCGTATCATATGATAAACGTTAATAGTGGATGCAGCACATAATAATTAATACCAGGCTGCCAGCATGTTGGCTGAAAACTATAGATCTTTAAAACGAACCGTATTCGCCCGCTAATTCAACCGGGAAATGATACTTTAAGATCACTATAGTTTATGCCAGCTTGTTGACGCCCGGGAGCAATTTGTTTGTTGTTGCTTTTCATCTCAATATACCAACAGTATTTATTTTTGGCAACTCCCTCGCGCGTTATTTTTAAGGGTATGCAACAAAGTCTGTCTGAAAAATATTGAACCCGATTTATCGGCATATTCGTACTTATTATAATCGGGGAGGATATAAATCTTAAGTTCGTTGCGTTAAGATCTGTCACCTGCCCACACAAAACTGCGGCAGGGCAAAAAGCCGGTAAAAAAACAAAACAATACTTTACAATACCGAGCTGTTTTTTATTCATCTTGGAGCTGTTGAAAATAACTTTTTTCGTAAGGCTTTTGCACATCAATCCTTTCTGCAACGCTTGAATTGCCTTTAAAAGTATATGGAAATAACACAACGTGCATCCAATTTTCCATGGTGTCTTCTATTCAACCAAATGATTGTAATGTATTTCCAAGGTTTTTCAAACGCGTTGCCCACATTCTACATGATATTACAAGTTGAATCAGAAAAATCAAGATGATCATCGCTAGCGCCAAATACTTATTCGTATTGAAGCTTATTCCGTAAATGAAAAAAAGTAGGAGTCCCGTTAGATAAATCTGTCTCGAGAGGATGGAGATTATGGCATACGTTTTAACTTTAGACAGGTAGTTTTTGAGCGATTCCTGGATATTGGTTCCCTGGACAAGATATTTTGAAAAACGATAACCCATCAGGTTATGCGTGATGGGCAATAAGATGGACAGAACAAGTAGTATGTTGATCCATACAGGCTTTTTATCTCCCTCAAACATCGTATAATAGCACGCCAGGAAAATACTCCATCCGATGATTTCTATCGTCAATTGTTTCCTAATGTCTTTTAAAACCGGGTGCTTATTTTCTGACAGCATCATTTGAATTTCTTTTATTGAAACTGCTGGTGTTTTCACCGTATTCCAGGTAGATTTTAATTCATTAAGTTCCATAATTAACTGATTAAAAGGCTTTGAATTTTGGTTTTTATTCTATTGAGTTTGACGCCAACATAATTTTCACTGATGCCTATAATATCTGCAATTTGTTGATAACTTAAATCCTCCAGGTATAACGTTATGATGGCCTTATCACCATCATCAAGTTGTTTCAAAGCGTTGAATAATCGCTCCTGGCGTAAGGCAAGCGCTTCGTCCGGCTGTTCTTCCACAACATCGGGCAACACAGGGCCGTATTCAATGGCCTCTTTCCTTTTACGGTAGGTGGCGATTGCCGTATTCAGTGCAATGCGATAAATCCAGGTGCTTATTTTTGCATCGTTCTTAAAGGTTTGACGGGATTTCCACAGTTGGAAAGTAATTTCCTGAAAAAGATCTTCACGATCTTCGCGAATGTCCCGGTATAAGCGACATATTTTATGGATAATTCCCTGGTGCTCCTTAATAAGGACTAAGAACTGTGTTTCATCCATATCTAATTTTTATTAAAGGTAAAGTCTTGCCCTGGACCATCTGCCAGCAAGCCGGTTACCAAGCCTTCCTGATTTGACGTAATGGTGAATTTAATAGTCGCTTTTTTACCATCACCCAGATAGTGATTTAACAGCTTTGCCGCATTATTCGCGGAATAGCCTTCGCTATGCGGATGAAAACAAAACAGTGCGAAGAAAAACAGCATGATAGCGTTATTCATATTTTCCTCTTTCCGTTATAAGTAGGAGAAACATTAAAATACTTACACGAACATGTGATAATTTCAAATACACATATAAATTGCAGGGATAACCATACCATCGGTTGGAT
>JBBSSY010000553.1:0-2948 GCA_038241595.1 Chitinophagales bacterium
TGAAATTCATCATAATGTATGCAAACAATCAACGATGTGCACCAGCAGTTTGCTGAATACTTTAAGCATGATGCGCTTAAGCCGTTCATTTACCTGGTTTCGAAAAAACTGGCCGAAGGACATATCTGCCTCGATCTTGATGATGCTGCTGAAGAACTCGCAGATAACCCGTATTACCAGGATGTCAGGATTGATCGCGCAGGGTTGAACAGGGAGGATTTTGTAGACACCACTGCGGCCGGTAACCGACCCTTTGTGCTGCATAACCGCAAGTTGTACCTGCAACGCTACTTTAATTATGAAACGCAAATACTAAGACGACTGCGTGCTTTTGAGGAGGCCGAAGCGTCGCTCACCCCCGCGGCCATGGCAGACGTTACGGTGAATGCCGAGATGATCCGCTCCCTGTTCGTCGGTGGCGACAACAGCAGTTTGATTGCGAGCGAGAACATTGACTGGCAGCTCGTGGCAGCCGTTACCGGTGTTTTAAACCAGTTCACCATCATTACCGGTGGCCCGGGAACGGGCAAAACAACGACGGTCGCAAAGATCCTTGCCATACTGTATGCCGTTAACCCGCTTTTGCGCGTGGCGCTGGCGGCACCCACCGGCAAGGCGGCCGTACGTATGGCGGAGTCTTTAAAATCGGCGTCGAAAAATATACCGCCAGCCATCCGCACCCGGTTTGAAAGCATCTCGCCGGCTACGATTCACCGGTTGCTGATACCTGTATATGGCACGCCGTACTTCAGGCATAATACCGAAAACCCCCTGCCCTTCGACGTGATCATTGTTGATGAATCATCCATGATCGATGTGGCCCTCTTCGCAAAATTGCTCAATGCCGTCGGCTCCGGGACCAGGCTGATCCTGCTGGGTGACAAAAACCAGTTGGCGTCGGTGGAAGCCGGCAGCCTATTTGGCGACCTGAGTAAATCCCAACCTGCATTTGCCATATCCGCCTCACGGGCGCAACTCATCAACGGGCTCATCACCGATCCGTCCAGGAAAATATCGCCGGAATTTATCAGCGACAATACAGCGGTTCCGCTTTTTCAGCGCATTGTTGAATTAAGAAAGAGCCATCGGTTCAGCAGCGACCAGGGGATCGGGCGATTTAGCAGGGCCCTGATCACCGGCGATCACCAGCTGCTGAAATCCTTTGTTGCGGGCATTAAAGATAACCAGGTGATCATTGATACCCTTTACGACGAGATGATCTTCGAAAAGTTTATCATTGGGTATGCTGCATATGTCAACGAACCGGATATCGCAACCGCATTACAGCGGTTTAATGACCTTCGGGTGCTCTGTGCCGTGAGAGAAGGGAACCAGGGGCTTTACGCCATGAACCGGGCCATCGAAAAGTATTTGCAGCAGCAGAAATTAATCAGGACGGGCAATGAGTTTTACGAACACCGGCCGGTCATCGTCAACAAGAATTATTACGACCTCGGCTTGTACAATGGCGATATCGGCATCATTCGGTCGGATGAAAACGGCGTACTCAAGGCCTGGTTCGAGGGTCCGTCCGGCGAACTCAAAGCGGTATCACCGGGTTTTATCGGCGAGGCGGAAACTGTATTTGCGATGACGATTCACAAGAGCCAGGGCAGTGAGTACGGCCGGGTGCTGGTGGTGTTGCCCGACGACCCAGAGGTGCCGATACTTACCGCAGAATTGTTATATACCGCCGTTACCCGCGCAAAACTGTCGGTTACCATCCAGGCAACGGACGCCGTGATCATGAAAACGGCCCAACGGCGCGTGAAACGCGCATCGGGCATTATTGAAAGATTTGATGAAGTTGTATAACGGGGTAACATCGCCCCCTGAAGTATATCAATCGATTGTTGCATGTCAGTACACTTAAACGTTTCCAATTCATTGTTCCAGTTGGCCAGGCTGTTGTCGCTCGAATTGCAGCAGCCCACCGATAACGTATTCCAACCCCGCTATATCGTTACGCAGACGGAAGGCATGAACAGCTGGCTCAAACTCCAGATCGCCGACCAGAACGGCATCGCCGCCAACTGCGTATTTGTTAGCCCGAACGAGATCATCCAGAAAGTATATTACATACTGGGCGGACCATACCCCAATGTGTTGTCGGCGCAAAACATGGGGTGGCTGATCTATTCCATTCTCGGTGAACGCGATTTTTTACAACGCTTTCCGACAGTAGCCGCCTATTACGACCATGAAGACCACGACCGGGACCTGAAACGGATCGCACTGGCCGAAAAAACGGCCGACCTGTTTGACCAGTACCAGGTGTACCGGCCGGAGTGGATCGAGGAATGGAACCAGCTGGAACCTGCCGAACTCGGCGCGGATCAATGGCAGCAATACCTTTGGGTGCGCGCGAAGGAGATCTCACAGGAACGGTTACCTGATAAAACGATGATCGGTCGTTTTATCCGCGAAGCTGCCAGGGAAAAGACGAAACAGCAACGGCTGGCAGAACGCCTCCCGGTGATTTACCTGTTTGGACTATCCATCACCACGGATTACCACCTGGAGCTGCTCTTTATGTTGTCAGAAATTATCGACGTTCACTTCCACTTGGTCAACCCGGCACCATCGGTCTACTGGTTCGAGGACCGCAGCCCGAAACAACTGGCCTTCCTCGTTAGCAAGGGGTATATCGATAAATCTGAAATAAACCAGGGCAACGCCCTCTTAAGCAGCTGGGGAAGAGTAATACAGGATACGTTTATGATGCTCTTCAGCAATGAAGATCTGCTTAACCATTTTGAGGAAGTAGGCGTGCAACCGCCAGGTAACGACACGCTGCTGCACAAAATCCAGCAGGATATTTACGCAGCCGCCTCCACTACAGAACGAAACCGCATTTCCATCACCGACGTTAGCGATGGTTCTTTGATGATCAGTGCCTGTTATACCGTAGCCCGTGAAGTGGAGGTATTGTACAACTACCTCGTGCA
>JBBSSY010000554.1:0-2948 GCA_038241595.1 Chitinophagales bacterium
CCGACAAAATCCTGCGGCGCACCTGGAATGGGGCAGCACCCTGGACAAGTGTTTGACCCAGTCGGTTAAAATATTTAAAATTGCTTACACAAACTAGCTGGTTTTAGCATGGCAGGGATATTGAATACAGTGAAGTATTCAATCATCAATAAAACGTAGCATATGCCGACAAATACAAATCCTAAACACAATGAAGGAAAGGTGGCCACTTCCATCGAGGAACAAACCGCAAAAATTCCGTCCGACATTTTCTTATGGGCAGCCTTGGGCTCCATGGCCGTGGCACTTGGTTTACAAATCGCTGGTGTAAAAAATAAAAGCATTTTTGTCGGCCAATGGGCCGCTCCTTTTTTATTACTGGGTATTTACAACAAGATCGTAAAGCTCGAAGGCCACGACTAGTAATTGATGTACCGTAAAGGAAACAGGTTGCAGGTAATAATGCCTTCAACCTGTTTTTTTTGCCAGTAACGCCGCTAAACGCTCCCGCCTCTGTCCTCCCGCCTCCGTCCTCCCGCCTCCGTCCTCCCGCCTATTCTTTAGTTTACCCGGATTTATTAATTATTTTCATGCCGGAGAAAAAAGATACATGAAAACCGGACCTTCCCGATATCTGCAGACGCTTGTCAAATACCAGATCTTTATTGCGCTGGCCGCTATCTGTCTTATTTTGTCTTTTGCCACGCCGACTTTTTTTACGGTTTCCAATATTATAAATGTGCTGCGGCAGGTATCCATCAACGGGATATTGGCGGTAGGTGTTACGTTGGTGATTATTTGCGGTGGCATCGACCTGTCGCTGGGTTCGGTGATCGCGCTTTCGGGTGTGGTAGCGGCCAGCTTTGCGCATCCCGGCGGTTATGCGCTGATCGTGCCCGTGGCATTGGCCATTTTGACCGGCCTGGCCGTCGGCGCGGTCAACGGGTTTGCGATTGCCCGCGGGCAGGTTGCGCCGTTTATTGTTACCCTGGGCATGATGACCATTGCCCGCGGCCTGGCGCTGGTGATCAGTGGCGGCCGACCCGTGTCGAACCTGTCGCCGTCCTTCAATTTCATCGGGGGTGGCGACTGGTTCCACATACCGTTGCCGATCCTGATATTTGTCGGGGTGATCCTTGTTGCGGGCGTCATTTTGAATTACACAAAAACAGGGCGTTATATATATGCCATCGGCGGCAACGAGCAGGCGGCGCGTGCCTCCGGCGTCCGAGTTAAATCGGTGAAGATGTTTACGTATATGGCATGCAGCAGCCTGGCGGGTCTTGCCGGACTGATCCTTGCCTCGCGCATAAACACCGGTCAGCCAAATGCAGGTGTTGCGTACGAACTCGACGCAATTGCAGCCGTTGTAATTGGCGGCACCAGTTTATCGGGGGGAGTGGGCACAATTGCCGGTACCGTCGTTGGCACCCTGATCATTGGTGTTATCAACAACGGTCTTGATTTGCTCAACATCACATCGTATTACCAGCAAATAATCAAAGGGATCATTATTATCGGGGCGGTTTTGATTGACAGGAAGAGATAGTTGGACGTTGTAAGCCGGGTATGGGGTAGCAGGTATGGGGTATGGGCCAAGAATGGGTCCGGCTCGCGCCTTCCTGTATAAATGCAGCAGGCGGCTATGCGTTTCGTGTGCAGTTCTATAATAGGTTTCCCCGCCTTTCAGGAGGGGTGGTTTTGCGAAGCAAAAGCGGGGTGGTGAGTAAGTTTTCTGTTGTTTGACGGATTATATATTTAAGACACCACCCCCGCCGGCCTTCGGCCGTCGACCCCTCCTGAAAGGCGGGGAAACCTATTACGGGAGGCACATATAAATTCATACTGCTTCATACTCATACCCATACCAACATCTATATTATCTTGTACAAGAATATAAAAGAAACCTGATATGAAAATAAATTCATCGTTTGTATACATGGTGGCTTTTTGTCTACTGCTGGCTTGTAACGGCGGCGCAAAAAAAGAAAGACATAGCTATGTTATCGGCGTGTCGATGCTGAGCCTGCAATCTGAATTCGTGGTAAATGTGAAAGACGCAATGGAAGCCAGGGCAAAGGAAATGAATGTGTCGCTGATCATCACTGATGCCGAACGCACCGCCGACAAACAGGTGCAGCAGGTGGAAAGCTTTATCGCGCAGAAAGTCGATGCGATCATCCTTAACCCCTGCGAACTGGAAGCGAGTTCACCTGCCGTGGCGAAAGCAAAAGTGGCCGGCATCCCGATCATCAATGTGAATTCTGAAACGAAAACCCTGCCCGACGCTTTTGTCGGTTCCAAAGACGATTCCGCAGCAGAGATCGCGATGGAACACATTGCGCAGCTCCTGCATCAGAAAGGCAATATCGTGATAATGGATGGGTACATGGGGCAGGCAGCCCAGATCAAACGGTCAGCAGGCGCCATCAGGGTTCTGAAAAAATACCCGGGCATGCACGTGCTGGCAGAACAAACAGCTGAATGGGACCGCGCCAAGGGCATGACATTGATGGAAAACTGGATCCAGCGTTATGGCTCATCCATCCAGGCAGTTTTTGCACACAACGATGAAATGGGGCTGGGTGCCTTGCAGGCGCTCGAACAGGCGAAACTAAAAGACAAGGTGCTG
Organism: Chitinophagales bacterium; assembly: GCA_038241595.1. Taxonomy (GTDB): domain Bacteria; phylum Bacteroidota; class Bacteroidia; order Chitinophagales; family Chitinophagaceae; genus JADCRZ01. The sequence goes on from JBBSSY010000554.1 coordinate 2,612, forward strand.
GTGGTAAGTATCGATGCGATCGCTGATGCATTGATCGCCGTTCAGGAAGGGCGCCTCGACGCGACCATTTTCCAGGATGCCCGCGGACAGGGCGCCGGTGCAGTTGAGACGGCCGTAAAACTTATAAAAAAGGAACCAATAGAAAACCCGCAGGTATTTATTCCCTTTCAACTGGTGACAAAAGAGAATGTCGGCAGTTTTCTAAAAAAATAATGTAGGATGATGAATAGTTTATGGTTTATAGTTTATGGTTTCTAGTTTGTTAAATACAAAACCAAAAACCATAAACTACAAACCACAAACTCGATTTTTTACTGGCCGGCTTCCTGTGATATCA
>JBBSSY010000555.1:0-2946 GCA_038241595.1 Chitinophagales bacterium
TGAAAAGGTGGCTGGCTATTACATGGGCCCGGATGGATTTACCTGGGGAAGAGATTTTCTCGATAAAAATGTGACCGGACCCGGGCAACTCATCATCCAGAAACAATGGTACTCTTTTATGCTGTGGGGTAGACTGAGTTACGATCCTTCGCTGCCTGACGATCTTTTTACAAAAACCATCGCGATGCGTTTTAAAGGCGTACCGGCGCAGACAGTCGTCAACAGCCTGTCTGCCGCTTCCATGGTTTTTCCCTGGATCACCCGTCTTTCCTGGGGCGATGTCGATTTCAAGTGGTTGCCCGAAGCGTCGATCAGTCGTGCCAGTTATAAAGGTTTTTATACGGTGAAGGATTTTATGGAAGTGGATCCGGAAGCAGGCAGTAATATCCGTAACATCATTCAATGGGCACAAAACTACAAGCCAGGCATGAAAGACTCCATGATGTCGCCCATGGCTGTGGCCGATACATTGGATAAATATGTAAAAACTGCGCTCGATAACCTGGCGAAATTGCCTGCCAAAAACGCCGGTGGTACCAGCGAACTTGATTATACCCTCGGCGATATTGCCGCTTTCGCCGCCATCGGTAATTATTACGCCGAAAAAATACGCGGTGCCTGTAACCTGGCGCTGTACAATTTTTCCTCGGATAAAAGGAAACAGGAGGCGGCGGTGAAACACCTGTCCAATGCCAAAATGTTCTGGATGAAATATGCTGGCATATATTCATCACAATACAAACCGGCGCTGTATAACCGCATTGGCCGGGTAAACATAACCGAATTGATCTCAAAGACAGAGGCCGACATCGAGATAGCAAAGAACTGGCAGCCGGGTACGATCAAGGAATATCAAAAGAAAACCAATACTGAAGTCCCCTTTAAAAAGTAACCACTTGGAAACCCGTTTTGCCCGCAGAAATTTACTCGTTGCGTTCAGGCAAACAGCTTGTTTGCTGTGCGTCGTACTGTTGGTCAGCGTTTCAAAGCTGGCTGCGCAGTCAAAAGCGGTTAATGCCGGTCGTTATGATAGTACCTGGTGGAACCGTGCGCCGGTTCGCCTGATCCAGACCAACCTGCGCGAGATCGATGCGGAAATGGACATGGATGCGTTTGTGAAATCGGTGGAAGCCGCTTCCGCCAACGTGGTGCTGCTCAATGTCGGTGGTATCGTGGCCAATTACCCCACTAAACTCCCGTATCATTATCTCAACCCCTATTTAAAAGGCGGTGATCTCGTCGGCGGACTGATCAAGCGGTTGCATGCGAAAGGCATCCGCGTGATTGGCCGGTACGATTTCAGCAAGATTAACGAAAAACTGGCGGCCGACAAGCCCGAATGGCTATACAAAGGCACCGATGGCAAAACGGTTAATTTCAATGGTCAGGTGCATACCTGCATCAATGGTGGCTACCAGCAACAATATTTATTTGACATCCTCAAAGAAGCCATTGTCAGATACCCGCTCGACGGCATCTTTTTTAACATGATCGGTTACACCACGTCCGATTATGCGGGCATCAACCACGGCATCTGCCAGTGCGACAATTGCAAAAAACGTTTTCGTGATTCCACCGGTCTCGTGCTACCGGTAGAGGCAGACATGAACGATGCGGTGTTCCGGCAATACAACGCGTTTAAGATCTCCACTTCGGCGGAACTGTTCAACAGGATCGGGCATTTTATCAAAGCACTTAATCCTTCACTCATCATTAGTACCTATACCGATGCCGGTGTGGACATGATCCGCAGTGAATCCAGTTCCTGGCTGACGGATGCGTACGAATGGAATTATTTCTCCACCGATCACGTGAAACGTGTGCTCGGTTCGTATACTGATCGGGCGCCCAGCAACCTGCTGCAATACTTCCTGGCTATCGGTTACCGGCATATTGCCACTTCACCAAATACCTCACGGGTATGGGTACTTGAAAATATGCTCAACGGTGCTCCGCTGGATGTATATGTCATCGGCACCCTGGATAACCAGGAAGACACGCGTTTCCTACCGGTTGTCAATGACATCTATGGGTTTCACAAGCGGAATGAAACGTTTTTTACCAACCTGGAATCCGTTAGCAAGATTGCGCTGGTGCGAGGTTCCACGGAAGAATACAGGGGATTGATTAAATTACTATCTGAAGAGCATATCATGTTTGATGTGATCGAGCCCGCGGTGGTGGGCAGTGGGCGTGCGCCAAAAAAGCTGGCGGCTTATGATGCGTTGATCCTCGGCGATATCACAAGTATGGACGATGCGTTCATCCGGGTGATCGATGACTACGTAAAAAATGGTGGCAAGATCTTAACCACCGGTTTTACTTCCATCAACGATGGCATCGGTACACCGATGAACCGGGTGCGCCTGCAATCGCTGGGCGTGCAGCCCGATTATACGTTGTTTAAACAGGCAAAGTCCACCTACCTGAAAGTCTCAGACAGCGATAAGTTGGCGCTGGGTGCAGCCGGTTTCAACAATTTCAGCATCATGATGATGTATTCGGATATGTTGCAATGCAAAGCCGGCAGCACGGCAAAAACATACCTGAAACTGCTGCCGGAAACGAGGTTTGGACCGCCGGAGAAATCATATTATACGCCAGACCAGGTCACGGATGTGCCCGGACTGTTTGTAAATAATTATGGTAGGGGAAGAGCTATTTTCATCCCGTGGATGATCGACAGACAGTATCATTTCAAGGGCAATTATGCGCACCGTGCCTTGTTTTTGTCGGCGCTGAATCAATTACTCGGTGTAAAGCATTCCCTCGAAACAAATGCATCGCCGCTGGTAGAGATGACGCATCTCGCCAATCGCAACGGTGCTTTTGAGTGGATCGGCCTGCTCAATCATTCCGGCCAGATCGGCGCGTCATTTCGCGAGCCCGTGCCGATCGCCGATACCCGGATCCGTTTCCGTCCGCTGAAGCCGGTAAAAGACATAA
>JBBSSY010000556.1:0-2937 GCA_038241595.1 Chitinophagales bacterium
ACTTTGACCGCGTGATCGATATGGTAAAAGGGGTGAATGAACTCGGCATGGAAGTTTGTTGTACGATGGGCATGCTCACAGAACAACAGGCCGCGAAATTATACGACGCCGGGTTATATGCCTACAATCACAATGTTGATACTTCTGCAGAACATTATGGCGACATCATAACCACCCGAACCTACAACGACCGGTTAAATACCCTGGGCAATGTACGCAAAGCCGGCATCAGCGTTTGCAGCGGCGGTATTATCGGTATCGGTGAAACCCATGACGACCGCATCGGAATGCTTCACACCCTGTCAACTCTTCCGGAGCATCCTGAAAGTGTGCCCATCAATGCGCTTGTCCGGGTTAAAGGCACCCCGCTGCAGGACAATGCGAAAGTAGATATCTGGGATATGATCCGCATGATCGCCACGGCACGCATTATCATGCCGGGCGCGATGGTTCGTCTCAGCGCTGGCCGCACCGAAATGAGCATCGCCGAGCAGGCGTTGTGTTTTATGGCTGGCGCCAACTCCATCTTCGCCGGTGAAAAATTACTTACCACGCCGAACCCAAGTTTTGACGAAGACAATGCGATGTTCCAGCTGCTCGGTTTAAAACCACGTAAGGCATTCAAAGAAGACAAACCCAATGAATCCTTCGTAATCGGGGAGCCACATTATTCACCAGCCAACCCGCTGGCCGAAGTCTCCTAAACCGAAATAATCGTGTAAGGCCAAGTTTAGCCCAAATTGGTTGTAGGCCGAATTGTTTTGATTGTAGGATCGGGCGTACCGGATCTGCAACTTCCTGAATAAAATCCCCGCGCCGAGCGAGAAACCGTTCATCCCGTTCGAAGCAGATGGTATACCCAGTTCTACGCGTCGCAGGTAGTTGTATGCCGCTGTCAATTCTATCCTTTCTCCAATATATCCCTGCACGGCCAGCACTAAATGCCGTAACAGGTTTTCCAGCGTTTTATTTGACTTGTTGCCAAAGCCGTTGGCGCCATTGAATGTCGTGTCGTCATACAACACATCAAAACGATGCAGGTGATGCACGGTAAGCGAAAGCTGCAGCGGCGCGTTCGCCAGTCTTTTGGTTACCCCGATTTGCAGATCAAAAGGGAGCTCTTCCCCACTGATCCCATCATAGTGCGATAACTGGAAGCCCATGTTTTTTATGACCAGCGCTGCCTGGAACAACCGTATGGTGTCTGAATAGGAAAAACCCACATCGCCTGCCAGGGCATTGGAGCGGTACAACCCATAATTGGAATGGATGTATTTTAATGACAACCCATAATACCAGTGACCAAGGTATCTTTTTGAGGCCGACGCCTGCAACACGTAATCGCCGGGTCGAAAACTTCCTAAAATATTTCCTGCGGCATCGGTTTGTGCAAGGATTCCATAGTCGAGGGAATGAATACCGATCGCCATCGTTACCTGCGGTTTGTCGAGGTGATACCCGATCATGCCGTGGTAATTTTTGATCCCTGCATACATGTTGTTGAAACTAACAGCCAGTTGCGAATGCATGGATGCGCGCAGCAAGGAAGGGTTGTTAAACGCAAGCCCTATATCACTGGAGATATTTGAAACATTAACGCCGCCAAGGGCAGATAGCTGCGGGTTACCCGGAAGTTTTAAAAAGCTGAAGACGGCATTACCACCAAGCGTTTGTGCGTTTGTAAGGATGGCGGTTAAACAGGTTAGTATCGTCAGGATGCCGGCACGCATAACGGGCGGATGAAGCAGCAATCTACTGAATAAAAAGGGTCCTGATCCCGATCTGTAAGTCATGTTTGACTACGTTTTAGACAAGGAGAAATAATATACACTATTCAACGCTCAATATCTAATGCTCAATAGAGATTTTCTTTCATTGAAAATTGAGCGTTGAGTACTGAGTGTCGAATATTTTCTTAGTACCATAAAAAATCCCCCATAGAAATGGGGGATACTTTAACCCTTAAAACAACCAACATGAAAAACGTAATGTCTTTATGCCTGATGTTTAAATAACAGAGCCTGAATCAAATTGTTCAGGCTACTTGTTAAAGGAAATCTAAAGAAATATTATACGAGCGCGAGGTCGAGAACCTGCTGCATATTTTTCACATAATGAAATTTCATGCCCTTGATAAAAGCGGCATCAATCTCCTGGATATCCTTTTCGTTCTGCCAGCAAAGAATGATTTCCCGCAGTCCGGAACGTTTAGCAGCCAGTACTTTTTCCTTGATGCCCCCTACCGGCAGTACCTGTCCACGAAGCGTTATCTCCCCCGTCATCGCCAGGAATGGTTTTATTTTCCGGCCGGTAAATGCCGAAGCCAATGCGCTGAGCATCGTTACACCAGCGCTGGGTCCATCTTTCGGTACGGCGCCTTCCGGCACGTGGATGTGAATATTTTTTTTGTTGAAACCCAACGGATCTATACCCAGCTTGCGCGCGTTTACTTGCAGGTAGGTCAGGGCGGTACTGGCACTTTCTTTCATAACATTGCCCAGGTTACCGGTCAACTGCAGATCGCCCTTGCCTTCGCTGATCGCCGCTTCGATGAACAGTATGTCGCCGCCGACGTAAGTCCATGCCAGACCAACCGCCACGCCGGCCATTCCTGCCGCTTTGTACAGCTCGTTGTTGTGTCTCGATCTGCCCAGGATCTTTTCTACATCCTGCACGGTGACGATGGCTTTAAGTTTATCCTTCAGCGCATATTCTTTTGCTTGTGAGCGCATGATAGAGGCAAGTTGCCGGTCGAGTTCGCGTACGCCACTTTCACGGGTGTAATTTTCAATGATCGATTCCAGTACTTTATCCGACATCTTAAACGGGATATTTTTCAGCCCGTGTGCATCTTTTTGTTTGGGCAGGAGATGCCGTTTGGCGATCTGGATCTTTTCTTCGATGGCATAGCCGCTGAGGTCGATGATCTCCAGCCTG
>JBBSSY010000557.1:0-2906 GCA_038241595.1 Chitinophagales bacterium
GCGGACTGCCGACGGTGCTGGCACTTGCCGCAAAGAAAAAAGTGATGCTCTACAATGCACATCCATCAATGGCATCGCCAAAATTAACGGCGCTGATCGCGTTGCAAAATAATACCGGGCAATTCTCCATCGCGGAACAGGATCTTCCTGTTGACAAAGCGATTGATTTCCTGGTTAAATAAAACCCGTTAATTTTTTCGACGGGTTTTATCAGCAAATTGATTTAATTCGAATTCCCGCTGGGTTTATCAAGACTTCCCCACCGAGGTCACCGCCGCAGGGTCTTTACATGTCAGGGTGACCCCGCAGGGAAATCAAAATACAGAAAATCCCTCGGAAGTCAAAAACCCAACGGGAGTAAAATAAGCTCAGACCAATTGCCTTGCCTTTAGCTCCAGGTATTTGTTGATGATATTGACGGTGAGATTTTGCGGCGCGGTAAGTACGGAATAAATGCCATACTGCTGCAACTCTTTTACAATCAATTTTTTTTCGAACGCAAATTTTTCCGCGATGGTTTTTTGATAGATGGATTCAATGTCATTGACATGCTCCTGCGTCAATTGCCGCAACCCGGTATTCTCGAAAAAAACAACCAGCAGCAAGTGATGCTGCGCTATCTTGCGCATATACGTCAATTGTCGGTTAAGTCCCGACAGTGACTCGAAATTGGTAAAAAGGACCATCAGGCTTCGCTGCGGGATGCGGGTACGGATCAAGGAATACAACCGCTCGTAGTCGCTTTCCAGGTAGCGTGATTTCTGGTTGTACAATGCCTCCAGCACCAGCTGCATCTGCACCGGCTTCCGGTCGGCCGGCAAGAGCGTGCCGGGCTTTTCCGAAAAGGTGATCAATCCCGCTTTGTCTTCTTTCATCAGCGCGACGTTTACGAGTACCAGTGACGCGTTGATCGCATAATCAAGCAGGCTGAGGCCTTCGAAGGGCATTTTCATGGTGCGTCCCTTGTCGATCAGGCAGTAGACCTGCTGGCTCTTTTCATCGGTATAGTGATTGACCATCAACTGCCCGCGACGCGCGGTCGCTTTCCAGTTCACGGTGCGGTAATCATCTCCTCCCACATATTCTTTGATTTGCTCAAACTCCATGGAATGACCAATCCGCCGTAGCTTTTTAACACCGGCTTCGTTAAGGCGGTTGTGGATCGCCATCAGTTGGTACATTCTCATTTGGAGATACGACGGATATACAGCAACCGTTGCCGGTGTCTCGAATATAAAACGTCGTTTTACCAGCCGCAAGGGTGCCAGCGCGTACACGTTGATGTTGCCAAAGTCGTAAGCACCTCTTTTTACCGGGCGGAGGCTGTAGCTGATCGTAACCTGCTTGCCCGGCTCGAGCCGCGTATGGAACAACACATCCCGGCGTTGAAAAACAGGCGGGATCTCGTCGATCACTTCAAGCTGTAACGGCACGGTATAACCGCTGTAAATCCCGATGTTTACCGGATTTTCATCGCCGTTGCTGAACCGTTCAGCGTGCGTGCGGGTGGCTATCAGCCGCCGGTCGCCGGCAAACAGCAACAGGTAGTCAGCCACCACGAGCAACGCTACGGTACCCGCTGCCACGTACGGAATAACCCCCAGCCAGTCCAGGAAAAACCGCAACAAAAATAACAACGCACACACCGTGAGCGCGGTATACAGCCTGCTGCTGAGGAAGAGATCGCCGAGATACTTTTTGAGCATGAAACTTGGTTAGTTTGTAGTTTATAGTTTATGGTTAGTTTGTTAGTTTGTGGAAGCAATACAACATTAAACTTTAAACCTTAAACTTTCCTTCTATCTCGGCACTTCGATCTTCTTCAAAATCCCGTCCACCACTTCATCTGGCAGTCCGCCTTCCATTTCTTTTTCAGGCGTTAGGATGATGCGATGGCGGAGCACCGGCGGTACCACGCGTACCACGTCGTCGGGGGTTACAAAGTCACGGCCCTGCATAGCCGCGAAGGCTTTCGAAGCGCGCAGCACTGCCACCGACGCACGCGGGGAACCACCGAGGAACAACGATTTGTTGTTCCTCGTTTCATGCACAATGTTGGCGATATATTGCATCACGTTACGTTCGATATGAACCTGGGAAACCAGCTGCCGGTAATTATCCATATCAGCAGCGGATATTACTTTCTTCACGACGTCCAGGTAAAACACATTGATGCCGGCATGCGCATGTTCGAGGATCTGCAGTTCTTCCTCCACCGTCGGGTACTTCACCACGATCTTGAATAAAAAACGATCCAGCTGCGCTTCCGGCAGCCGGTAGGTGCCCTCCTGTTCAATCGGGTTTTGCGTCGCCAGCACCAGGAAGGGTGGCTCCATCGGGTACGTGACGCCATCGAAGGTGACCTGTTTTTCTTCCATCACCTCGAACAGCGCCGCCTGCGTTTTTGCGGGCGACCGGTTGATCTCGTCGATCAACACGATGTTGCTGAATATCGGTCCTCTTTTGTACTGGAATGTCGCGTTCTGCGGGTTGAACACCGAAGTGCCCAGGATATCGCTCGGCATCAGGTCAGGGGTAAACTGGATGCGTGAAAACTTCACGTCGATGCAGCGCGCAAGCAATTTGGCCGTCAGTGTTTTGGCGACACCCGGCACGCCTTCGATCAGTATATGACCATCGGCCAGGATAGCGGTCAGCAACAGGTCGATCATGTCCGTCTGCCCGACGATCACTTTGCCGATCTCTGCGCGTATCGCTAACACCGCCGACTGCAGTGCGCCAAGATCAGCCATCGAACCGTCACCTGTTTGTTCTGTCATAGTCATGCTCATTGATTTAAATAACAACTCATTCATATATTATTACGAGACCTTGTCATAAAACTGGTCGATCGCTTTATTAAGGGCCAGCAACAAATCGTCCGCCACCCGTTCGCCCTCCTGCAC
>JBBSSY010000558.1:0-2902 GCA_038241595.1 Chitinophagales bacterium
AAGAGGTTATCCACATATTTACTGAATAGCAAACGTACCAGCGCAAAGGAAAATACGACACCGAAAATCAGGTAGAAAAGCCCATCCTTTCCGCGTTCTAACCGGTCGATGGTTAGTTCGCTCCTGGGCAAGCCTAAAAAGTTGAAATAGGGGTTCTTTGCCAGCAACTGCCGCTGGAATTGCCAGGTCACCAGCTGGCGTATTGCTGGTTTTTGGTTACCAGGCAATAGTGATGATGCCGGGGTCAGGGCGCTTTCTTTGTTAGTCAGTGGATGTGAAACCGTGATAGATGAATCTTTTGTTTGAACAGATTTTCGGGAGGTATCGCGAGCTGCCTTCTGCGCCAGAGGTTGCGGAGCGAGTGGCTGAAAAGAGTCTCGTTTAGCGGGTGCGTTATCACGGCGGGCCTGGGTCGGTCTTTGGTTATCCTGTTTCTGCTTTACTGGCTTTACTGCCGTTTTACCAGATGCCGGGCTATCCCTGTTCGACTGTGCCCAACTGTTAAGATTCCAGAAGGTAAGCAGTAATAAAGCGAAGAATAATTTCACGGGTGTAAAAATAGTCAAAGCCGGTAAGGAACTCAAAAGAAGTTGACATAACCCAGGTGAATCTTCGCCTGCCTGAGGTTAAACTTCGCATCGTCTCTTTTTCCTGCCGCATAGGAAATATTAAAGATCCCTGCCTTGGTTTCAAAGGCCAGTCCAAGCCCGGCGCCGGCAAAGCGGTTGTTTACCTGTATGGCGGTGCTGCGGGTTGCAGTAACTCCCGCATCAATAAAGGAGAACAGGTAAGCGTTTAAACCGATCAGGTAGCGATATTCCACGGTGCCCACTGCATATTGCGAGGCAAAAATGCTTTCTTCATCGAAACCGCGGAGTAATTTATAACCCCCGATCTGGTACAATTCATTGCGAAAGAGGGAAGGGCTTTGGAGCAACGCACCGTTCAGCGCAGTTTTTAATGCCGATTGTTTCCCCAGCTGGAAATAATGTGCGGCAAAAACACGAACCCGGAACTGGTAAGTTTTTAAACGGACGGTGTCATACAGGGAGGCGAAGGAAAATGCCGGATCTTGTAATTTAACGATCGTATTGTTTTTCGTCACCTTTCTCGTTCCCGCTGATAGGGTTACCTGTATCTCCGAACCGCGGCGTGGATTCAGGCGGTAATCAGTGCCATTGAAGTCATAATCAATGCCCAGGTTCACGCTCCCGACATCGAGGGCCGCTGGCAGTGTTTTGCTCGCCTTCAGCTGCACGGTATCGAGCGTTAGCAGGTTGGTTTTCAGGGTCTGAACAAATACCCGTCCGCTTTGCTGGCCGGGCAGTGCATACTGCATGCCCAACAAAAAATTCAGGTTGAGGTAAGAGGAATCCTTTTTAAACAAGTCAAAGGTCGAACTGATTCCAAAGGCCGACCCAAATAAGTATGGTTGTTGAAAAGCCAGGTTCAGTCGGGGTGATTTTACCTGCAGTTGCTGCCAGTTTAAGCCAATCAGTTCGCCATTGCCCAGGGCATTACGCAGGTTGATATTCGCTTCGCCCGTAAGTAACAACTTGTTGTTGATGGTTTGTTCATTGGATGGCAGCAGGCCGAGCAATACATTTACCTGGCTGCTTTTTTTTGCTTGCAGATAGAGGTTGATTATAGAACCCGTTCCAAGCATGGTTATGTTCCAGGAACGCTGCTCCTGTACAAACGGGAGTTCGCGCAGTTTCCGGCTGATATTTTCGAGTTTCGATCTCCTGTACGCACTGCCATTCCTGATTTCGAGGTACTGTTGCAGGAATTCTTTGCTGATTTTCACATCTCCATAAACCCGGATGCTGTCGATCTTATATAGCGGCCCTTCCTCGATTTTGATGGTAGCCGAGAGTTGCTCATCGTCGAAACGGATGCTGTCCAGCCGCACCCTGGCAAATGGGTAGCCGTTATTTTCCAGGTAATCCAGGAGCTTGTCCTGCAGCTGCCGCAGTTTTTCACTGTTTAGAGGCTTCCGCTCCAGGTCCCCGCTTTGCCAGCCCGATTGTTCGAGCATTTTTCTGTTGGCGGCACTCGCAGAGAGTACACCAAATTTAAAAGCCGGGCCCACATACAACCAAACGGAGGCCTGTGATGTATCCACCTCTATACTGTCGATGGACGCTGCGGGAAATCCTTTTTGCGTCATCAATACGGTGAGATTTTTCAAATATATTTCGCAAGCCGTACGGGATTTAAAAGAAGTGACTAATTTCAGCGGTTCCAGGGTGACTGCTGAATCGGGTTCCACGGCATGAATCAGTAAATTATATTGGGAGAAACCGGGCATACCGATGAGCAACAAATATGCAGGTAATAAAATATGAGCGATATGTTTGACTGAACTAGGCAAGCGGACCGACAAGATACTTTTGGCGCATAGGAGCAAGATAATTAATAAGATGTAGGTTACGATAAGAGAAGTAATTGCTTGAAGATCCCCGACCCCAGGCGGGCCGTGTTAACGTTAAACGAATCATTTACCAGATTGATATTCAATGGCCGGAATTTATTTACATATCCCATTCTGCAAAAAAGCCTGCCACTACTGCAACTTTCATTTTTCAACCTCTACCGGTTTGAAAAATGATTTCGTGGAGGCGCTGCGCAGAGAGATCGCTCTGATGTCTGCCGGCAGTACGTTGGATGTGCCCTACCTCGGCGATGAGATCATAGAGACCATTTATTTCGGTGGCGGCACGCCTTCCCTGCTCAGCCTGGATGAATTGCAAACCATCACAGAAGCACTGACAAACCATTTCAATATCGATTCAAACGCAGAAATTACCTTCGAAGCCAACCCGGATGATATTTCTGAACAGAAACTGCAGGAATGGAAAAAGGCCGGCATAAACCGGTTGAGCATCGGGGTGCAGTCATT
>JBBSSY010000559.1:0-2900 GCA_038241595.1 Chitinophagales bacterium
ATTTTGCACTTTGTAGCGGCGGAGAACGTGCTCGGCAATCCGTTGTTGCTCGGTCAGTACATTGGTCCGGATGAAAAGAAGAGCGACGTCAATATTGCCGTTTACACCCAGTCAGGCATCGGGCTTCCTGACCGCGATTATTATTTCAAAAAGGATGCGGCCACGCTCGCAGTCGTCGCCGCTTATCAAAAATACCTGAACACATTATTCCGTTTGTCAGGGGATGATACCACTGCCGCTTTGGCCAAGGCAACCGCTGTCTTTGAACTGGAAAAACAGCTGGCTTCCAGCCATAGAACGAATGTGGAACTGCGCGATCCTCAAACCAATTACAACAAAATGGCTGTTTCTGACATCAACCAGAAAATGCCGGTAATCGGTTGGAAAATATTGCTTGATTCATTACATGTAAAAGCCGACTCAATCAACGTTTCTCAACCGGCCTACTTTGCCAAATTAAATGACCTGCTGCTCAAAGCGCCGCTGGACACCTGGAAATCATACCTGAAGGCACAAGTGCTCGACCGCGCCGCGCGATCACTGGGTAGTGGGTTTGTAGATGCGTCTTTTAATTATTATAACAAGGCATTGAGCGGCCAGCAGAAGATAAAGCCAAGATGGGAACGGATCAACACCGTAGTGGATGCCAACCTGGGCGAGGGCCTTGGAGAAATCTACGTTAAGAAATATTTTACCGAAGACGCGAAAAAAAGAATGCTGGAACTGGTTGAAAACCTGCAGAAATCATTCGAAGCGCGTATCACCCAACTGGACTGGATGAGCGACAGTACGAAGAGTAAGGCCAAAGAAAAATTAGCAACGGTTATTAAAAAAATAGGCTTTCCTGACAAATGGCGCGACTACTCCAGGGTGTCCATCGATAAAGGGAAATATTTTGAAAACCTGCAGTCCGCCAGAAAAAACGAGTACGAATTTCAGGTCGGCAAAGTGGGTAAACCGGTCGATAAAACAGAGTGGGGGATGACGCCGCCGACCATCAATGCATACTATAATCCGACAGTGAACGAAATCGTTTTTCCTGCTGGTATTTTACAGCACCCCATGTTCGATCTTAAGGCAGATGATGCCATCAACTATGGTGCAATCGGCATGGTCATAGGGCATGAAATGACACATGGCTTCGACGACCAGGGATCACAGTATGACAAGGACGGCAACCTCAAAAACTGGTGGAGCAAAGAAGACGGCGAAAAGTTTAAAGCAAAGGGCAAAGCGGTGATTGAACTGTACAACTCTTTTGTTGTACTGGATTCCATACACCTGAACGGAAGCCTGACCCTCGGCGAGAATATGGCGGATATTGGCGGGATTGCCATCGCGTATGACGCTTTCAAACTTACCAAACAAGGCAGAGACACTACGCGAATCAATGGCTTATCGCCCGATCAGCGTTTCTTCTTATCCTTCGCTCAAAGCTGGAAGGGAAAAGTAAAGGACGAGTCACTGCGCCACCAGGTAAATACAAATCCGCATTCTCCTGAAAAATTCCGTGTGTGGGGTCCGTTGATGAATTTCACGCCTTTTTATGTTGCATTTGACGTGAAAGAAGGCCAGAAAATGTACCTCAACGCAACTGACCGTATCAAGATCTGGTAACGAAATATTGTACAAACAGCAGGAAGCCGCCCCTTATAGAGGACGGCTTCCTGCTGTTGCCTGTCTGTTGGTGTAGGATTATCTCATGCAAAGGCCTACTGATAATGATGATCGATGGCGGCCCCAATGGCATGAGCAAAGTTGCTATCGAATTCCGACTTGCCGGTTTTCCTGATTTCCCAGCAGTGAACATCATCCTCGTTGCGGCACTGGTTGAGTGTGTAAATGTGTTTTCGGTCGTGAAAGACCTCGTAATCAGAACCAAAGGGTTCAGGACCAACCGGCAGATCTGCTTTTACAGTAAGCGTTATTTCTTTTTCGTTGTACGAGATACTGATGTCAAATACTTCGTCTTTCATAAAACAAATTTACAGGTTGTGTTATAGATCCAGGATCAAAAAATCATGCCTGTTGGGAGCCTATATTCCCAGGCACTCCGTGCTTCCCATCTCGTGGCAATACTTCACCTTTGTGAAACGGTTGGTTACATAAATTAACCGTTTGATGGTTACAAAGAAAAACCTGGATGAATGCATTGGCTCCGGTAGTAATTGCCGTTAAATTGTACTTTATGATTGCAGAATCTCAGAACTTATTTATCCGAAACCAGGCATCTTTTTACCCGGTTATTCCTTTTGATCCGGAAAAGCAGCGGCTTGTCGCAATTGATTTTACCGACAATAACACCGATCTCACTGCCGGCATGCTTACCGACACCGCAGCATTTACGCAATACATGTCAAGTACGTTGAAATCGGCGCACAGCGATTTTGGCATCGGAGGATATGCAGAGCACCGGTCGATTTACAGCAGGAGCCGCGTCTTCGACGGCGGCTATGCCGGCGACGAACCACGGCGGGTGCACCTGGGCATCGATATCTGGGGTCCTGCCGGCACGCCGGTTTTCGCGCCGGTAGACGGCATGGTCCACGGGTTTGCCTTTAATGACCATTATGGAGATTATGGCGCTACGGTAATATTACTTCACCAGCTGGATGGATTCGCGTTTTACACCTTATATGGGCATCTCAGTTTACAAGATATACAAGTAATGAACGCCGGGCAATACATCATACGCGCGGAGCAGATCGGCCGTTTCGGCGAATCTTGTGAAAATGGACACTGGCCGCCTCATCTGCATTTCCAGGTGATTTTTGATATTGGGGTAAACGAAGGCGATTACCCCGGCGTTTGTAAATACTCCGAACGGGTAAAATATCTGAATAACTGTCCCGATCCGGATTTGATTTTGCAGATGAGGAAGTACCTGTAAATGGCTTTCA
>JBBSSY010000560.1:0-2897 GCA_038241595.1 Chitinophagales bacterium
CGTTATAATTAAATGACTTATGCAGTATAAAAGAAGGAGTTTTTCGCATACGAGGTCACCGGTAAAGTACCGGACTTCACCGGGGACACCGGGCAAACAAACAAGCCACCTGATGTCACGCTTGAAATCCAGGGTGATGCCCGGATGAAAGCCTGGCTTTGGCTGTAACAAAATCGCGTAACTTGAAAAAAATATCATCATGACAGAAAGAAGAGCATTTATAAAGAAAAGCCTGATGGGCGGTGCCGGCGTAGCCATCGCCGGTATGGGCTTCAGCGCCAAATCATACGCCGCTATTATGGGCGCCAATGACCGGATCAACCTCGCCGTGATCGGTATCAGCGGCCGTGGTGCAGACCACATCAGTAATTTTTGCGCCATGAGAACGGAGCAAAATATTAACCTGAAAACGCTTTGTGACACGGATGAAAAGTTTTGGGCGGCAGGGGTTAAAACGGTGAAAGATAAAACAGGTACGGCACCCCTTACGGAGTGGGATATGCGTAAAGTGCTTGACGACAAAGACATCCACGCGGTAACGTTTGCCACGCCCAACCACTGGCACGCACTGGGCGCCATCTGGGCGGCGCAGGCCGGCAAACATGTCTATGTGGAAAAGCCCGCTTGTCACAATATTTTTGAAGGACGCAAGATGATCGAGGCGGGGCGCAAGTACAAGGTGCGTATGCAGGTAGGCTTCCAGAACCGATCGATCGCCAATGTGATGGAGGCGATGAAATTCCTGCATGAAGGTGGCATTGGAGATGTGTATATGGCGCGTGGACTCTGCATTAAACCCCGCGATTCATTTGGCATTGCCAAAGATTCAGAACCACCTGCCACCCTGCATTATGAAAGATGGCTGGGCCCTGCACCTTTACGTCCGTACAACGAAAAACGCGTGCACTACAACTGGCACTGGCATTGGGATACCGGCAACGGGGATACCGGCAACCAGGGTCCGCACCAGTTCGATATTGCACGCTGGGGCCTAAACAAAAACGAGCACCCGGTGTCGGTCTATTCTTCCGGCGGCATATACGGTATCAGCCCGCAGGAATGTTCGCAGGAAACACCCAACACGCAGTCGTCCATCTTCAAATACAGCGATGGGAAAATGCTCGAGTTTGAAACACGTGGCCGCTTTTCCAACGCTGAATCGAGCCTGGGCATCCGTGTAGGGAATATGTTCTTTGGAACGGAAGGTTATCTTGAACTGGATGGCGGCACCTGGAAAGCATTCAGGCAAAGAGAAACCACGCCATTCGCAGGCTCTAAAGTAGCAGAGAAAACTGTAGCAGACCCAACATTCCGTCTCGCTGCAGGTGGTGGTGCCCATTACATCAATTTTCTCGATGCGATCCGCGATGGAAAGGATGATAAGCTGCACTGTGATATCAAAGAAGGTTATTATTCTTCCGCGCTTCCATTGATCGCAAATATTTCTTACCGGCTGGGGCGTCAATTGCAATTCGCGGGTGATAAGGAAAAATTCGTAAACGATGCCGAGGCAGACAAGATGCTGACCCGCGTATACCGGGCGCCATATGTCGTTCCGAATAACGTGTAAAACAGCTCCTCATTTTCTACCACGCTTGCAAATAAAGACATATGAAAACCGGGCTCTATATTTTACTGGGTATTGTATTTATTGTTGTCACCGCTGGTGTGTTGCTGGCGCAAAGGCCGGGACAGAAGTTACCCGCGCCGACGATCCGCTTCGTGGAGCACAAAGCCGAAAACAAGGTGGACGTGCTGGTAAACGGTAAACTTTTTACCGCGTACTGGTGGCCCGACAGCGTGTACAAGCCGGTGCTGTATCCGTTACTCACGGCGAACGGCACGCCGGTTACCCGTGGCTTTCCCGTCAAGGCACGAGAAGGCGAGCGGCGCGATCACATCCACCAGGTAGGCAACTGGTTGAATTACGGCAATGTGAACGGCCTTGATTTCTGGGGCAACGGCTCCGAAGGCATCCGCAACGTCAATGGCGGCCAGATCAAACACCTGGCGATAGAAAAAATGACAGGTGGCGTGGGAGAAGGCGTTTTAGTGACCACAGCAAGCTGGGTCGATCCGGCGGGAAAAGAATTGCTGGCAGAAAAAACTGAATTCCATTTTATCGCCACCGGAACCACGCGCATCATCGACCGGCTGGCAACATTGACCGCTACTGGCGGGGCGGTATCGATGAAAGACACCAAGGAGGGAAGTTTCGGCATCCGCGTGGCGCGACAGCTTGAACTGCCCTCTAAAGAAGACATAACGCTAACGGATGCACGCGGAAATCCCACCACCGTTAAAAAAATGTCGAACGATGGCGTTACCGGTAATTTCAGGAGCAGCGAAGGCGTTACCGGTGAAGACGTCTGGGGCAAACGCGCCAGATGGATGGATCTGTACGGCAGCATCGGCACAGAAAAAGTGTCGTTGGTGATATGCGATCATCCTAAAAATCTCAACTACCCTACCTACTGGCACGCGCGCGGTTACGGCTTGTTTGCCGCGAACCCGTTCGGTGTGAAAGACTTTACAGCAGGAAAGGAGGAATTGAACTTCCAGTTGCCGGCTGGCAAGTCTTTTACGTTGCGGTACCGGATCATCATCAGTACGGGTACGCCACTCACGGATGGCGATATCAATACCTACGCAGACGAATTTGCGAAAAAATATCAAGAACCACGGCCGTATACAGTAACGACCTCGCTGGCTCACACAATTGGCAGCTTATGATAAACAAGCGACGGGATTTTTTAAAGTTTACCGGGTTGGCGGGACTCACCGCCGCGGGTGGTTTAGTGAACGCATTCAACCCGTCAACCGCCAGTCAATTGTCGGCCCCCATTTTACCGGCAACCCAAGGCGGGCAACTGTACGATTCCGATCCAAAAATCAAA
>JBBSSY010000561.1:0-2890 GCA_038241595.1 Chitinophagales bacterium
CATGCCTTAATTATCCAGGATTTGACTTTTCGCATTCAATATTATTTGGTAGTTATGCGTTGAGGATGGCAGACTATGTTAAAATTTTACTCTATGACAGATAATATAAAAAAAGGGAAGCAAGACGATATCAAAATCAATATTAAACAGGATCACGAAGTTCAGTATTGGTCAAGAAAATGGGGCATATCGACCCTGCAACTTGAAACGGCCATCAAAGGCGCCGGCAGCAATATTGCCCGAAATGTGGAAGATTACCTCCGTCAGAATGGTAAGATAGACTGAAGGACCTCATAATTTTTTTATGATTTTTGCGGAAAGTAGAATCATCACGCCCAGTTCGACATAACTGACTGTGACGAGGTGCTGAATGCCGAATTGTTGCACAATGATGCCCATGCCATAATTCACCAGGATGTTACCGGCGAGGGCAACGGTAAGTACAATGCCAAAGGCGGTTCCCGATAGCTGTGCATACCGGCTGCCGAGCAGACCAAGCATCACCGGGAAACCGCCCCCAAAGCCTGCACCGATCAACACAAGACCCACTGTAGCGAGGATATATGCTTCCCCCAGTTGCAATAAAACACACCCACTACCGATCATTACGAAAGACACAAACAGTATCCTCTTTACTGAAATTGATTTTAGGACTGTGCCTAGCAGTAGTCTCATCCCTGTCATCCCTGCCAGGTATAATGATAATCCATACAAGGCTTTGTTTGCGGGTATTCCAAGATACACCGTCAGGTAGGAAGTTGTCCAATTGTTTATAATGCCTTCAAAGCTGCTCTGGCAAAACAAGAAAAATGCAACCCGTACGATCAAGCCTTCCCTCATTAGTTCCACGGCCGCGATCAGTTTGAAACCGGTATTTTGCTTGGGCGGTGGGAAACGCAGGGCGACGATCATCGTTGCGGTACCCAACGTGACAAAACCAACCACTGACACGATGGTTGTGAAGGAGTATATGTTTTGAAAGATGCCAAGCATAAAAGGCATCGTAAGGGCCCCAAGTCCGAAAAAAACACCGAGTATATTCAGTGCCGCACCTTTTTGTTCGCTGATGTCGGCCACCACCGCACTCGTTGCTCCATTGATGGCGCCGCCGCCGGTACCGAAACAAAAAATGGCTAATTTTAATAAAATCATCGAGTCGGAAAACGCAATGCCTTCAAAGCCCACAAACATCAACAGGCAGGAAACACTCAGCAAGAGCCGATAGCCAAAACGGTCGGCAATCGGCCCAAATAATAACGAACCGGTTAGGATTCCCAATGGCAGAATTGAAAACAGGGTGCCGGCCGACATGTCATCGAGCAGGAACCTTTGCTTAAGTTCAGGCGCCACGGCGCCTAGCGTGATGAGTCCGGTACCAAATAAAAAAATGCTCAGGCAAGCGGCAACACTTACCCGTTTTTTTGAATACCGGCCGCTGGTTAATGTCATCGAATCTTGTGCCATGACTCCAAAAATAATCAAATAGCATTATCTTGTATTGATAACCATTCCAGGCAGTAAACGGGTGTGTGGGTTCTTTACCGATCCAGTTTAACTGTTGTGAAAAAACCGATTCATGAACCTACGAACTACTGTTATTGCCTGTTGCTGCATTTTCTTTTTTACCAGATCATTTGCGCAGGAAAACACCGTCCCTGAATACGATTCGGCTTATTTCGAATCATTTCCCACGGACCTGGTGCTGCGCACGTATTTATCGCAGAAATATACCACGCTTGAACTAAAAAACGGAAGGGATGCACCGCGGCTGAGATACCGGCCAAATACAAATCTCAACCTGGGTGTAGGGTTCACGTATCGCAATTTCTCGTTGAACCTGGCTTATGGCTTTGGCTTTTTAAATCCGGATAGTGAAAAGGGTAAAAACAAGAAGCTTGATCTGCAGGCCCGAATTTATACGCGAAAATGGGCGGTAGATTTTTTTGGCCAGTTCTACAAAGGCTATTACACTTTTCCAAAAGGGCGCGGGCAAACAACAGACGACAATTACTATATAAGACCCGATTTAAAAGTGAACCTGGCCGGTATTTCTGTCTACCGCGTGTTCAATCATCGCCGGTTTACGCTGAGATCCGTATTTATGCAGGATGAATGGCAAAAGAAATCTGCCGGCTCGCTATTGGCAGGTATTGAAATGTACTACGGCAATGTAAAAGATGACAGTGCGCTGGTGCCGTCGCTGCTGCGGACTTTTTATGACCCACGTAGTATTAAAAGTGTCCGTTTGTTTCAAATTGGTCCTGGTGTGGGTTACGCGTATACCCAGGTGCTACCGGCGAATTTCTTCCTGAGTGGTTCATTGACCATCAGTGGCAACTTCGGTCTTGTACAGGAATCAGGTACCAGTGAAACAACCAATCGCGTCGGTATAAATGCAACCATGCAGGTTCGGGCAGGCGCCGGTTTTAATAATGGCAACTGGGTCGTGAATGCGTTCTGGCTAAACGGCCGTGATGGCGCAAAAGGTGCCCCAAGCGGAAACAATTATGTGTTAAATACCGGAAATGTTCGGCTGATCGTAGCCAAACGTATCCAGCCCGGTAAGGGTTTGCGTAAATTACTGAGACCCCTTGATAAGATCTTCAAATAACGGGTTGAGATAAACGCTTTAAACCTGGCTAAATTTGGGGGGTGGTTGCATGCCGATAGTTGGCATCAAGTCTGTTCCGTCATTGCGCCTTTCCGTTTGCATGCAACTACCATGGCCTTCATCATATTATGCCAGTGTTTCTTTGAACAACCTCAGCGTTCTTCCCCATGCCAGTTTTGCAGCTGCTTCATTGTATCTCGTTCCGGCCGTATCATTATGAAAGGCATGATTTGCGCCCTCGTATACGTACAATTCGTAATTAACGCCAGCTGACTTAAG
>JBBSSY010000562.1:0-2873 GCA_038241595.1 Chitinophagales bacterium
GGCTACCTGGATCAACGACACCAGGGAGCCTAAATGATTCACTTACACATCACCGTTACACACGACCACTGCAAAAACAGCATCCGAAAAATAATATACCATGAGCGAGGAAAGAACAGAGATTGCGTCCCTCGGTGAATTTGGTCTCATCGATCACCTTACCCGCAACATCGAAATTTACAATGCTTCTACAATTCTGGGGGTAGGAGACGATGCAGCCGTTATCGACCAGTTCGGAAAACAAACAGTCATCACTACCGATATGCTCGTAGAAGGCGTGCATTTTGACCTGATGTACACACCACTGAAACACCTGGGCTTTAAAAGTGTGGCGGTGAATGTGAGCGACCTTTATGCGATGAATGCAACGCCTACGCAGATTACCGTGAGCATTGCTTTCAGCAATCGCTTCAGCGTGGAAGCACTCGAAGAGTTTTACGAAGGCGTTTATGCCGCCTGCGAAAGATACAAGGTAGACCTGGTCGGTGGCGACACCACTTCCTCTCAAAAAGGATTTGTGATCTCGGTGACCGCAATCGGCGAAGTGGCTCCCGGCAAATTCGTAAAAAGGAGTACCGCGCAGAAAGGCGACCTCCTCTGTGTAAGCGGCGATCTCGGCGCAGCTTTCCTCGGGCTCACTTTGCTCGAACGCGAGAAAAAGATATACCTCGAACACCCTGGTGTTCAGCCCGACCTGGAAGGGGAAAAATATGTTGTCGGGCGGTTGTTAAAACCAGATGCACGCAAAGACATCATCGAGTTTTTTGAAGACGCCAGCCTGGTACCAACATCCATGATGGACGTAAGCGATGGTTTAAGTTCAGAAATTCTGCACATCTGTAAACAAAGTGAACTGGGATGTATGTTGTATGAAGATAAAATTCCGATTCATGAGGAAACGCGGAAGGCCGCCTTTAAATTTGGATTGGATCCCACAGCCTGCGCACTTAGTGGCGGCGAGGATTATGAATTACTTTTTACGCTGAAACAAGCAGACCACGACAAACTGGTGCTGAACGAACAGATCAGCGTGATCGGTTATATGACCGGACCCGAAGAAGGCGCAAAGATTGTCACCAAGGGTGGTAACACGCATGCCATTACCGCACAGGGATGGAATGCGTTTTAATACGGGGTATGGGGTATGAGGTATGGGGTATGGGGAAGAAGAATGCTTAAATAAAAGACCTCAAACCTTTCAAATGAAAGAGATTAATGATTAACAGGTACAGTATGGGAAACAGATGATGCCGGCAAAATATCTTATTTTAATATTATCCTGTGTGACGGTGTTTTTTGGTTGCGGCGTCAGTAAAACGCATTATCAGCCATACCGGAAAATACCAAAACAGGCACTGCAGGCAGACTTCCTAACGTTCAGGCATATCCTGGAAGAGGGGCATCCCGGTTTATATTGGTACACGCCTAAAGACTCCATCGATTACTATTTCGATGTTACCTACGCGATGATAACAGACTCCATGACGGAGCAAAAGTTCAGACCGTTGCTGAGCTACCTGTTGTCTAAAATCCAGTGCGGCCACACGTCGGCCAGGTATTCAAAAAAATATTCCAGCTACCTGGATACCGCGCGCCAGCAGCAGTTTCCGCTTAGTATTAAATTATGGGACGATACCGCCGTGGTATACGCCAACCTCAATTGGCGGGATTCGGTATTGAAGAAGGGAACCATCGTCACCGGCATCGATGACCGGCCAATATCATTTTACCGGGATAGTTTGTTCCAGTTTCTTTCGATGGATGGACACGGTATCATCAACAAATACCAGACACTGAGCAACCTCGGCAGTTTCAGTGGCTGGTACCGCAACATCTTCGGCCTTACGCCACGTTTTAAAATCAACTACCTGGATAGCAGCGAAAAGGAACGAACGGTTTTCATACCTGTCTTCGATCCCCAGAAAGATACCACACGTGATACCTTGCTGATCAATTACAAAAAAACGGATCGGAAAGAGAGAAGGCAGAACTCGCGTGCCGCGGTGCGGAACCTGGAACTGGATAAGGGTACGTCCACCGCGTACTTAACGCTGAACACCTTTATCCGCGGGCGCGGGCTGACCACATTTATCCGGAAAAGCCTGCGAAGAGTCAGGTCTCATCAAATGAATAACCTGGTGATCGATGTGCGCAACAACGGGGGTGGCAACGTCGGTATCTCCAATTTACTGACCCGCTACCTTGTCGATCATCGGTATAAACTGGCCGATTCATTGTATGCGGTGAACAAGAAAAGCAGCTACGGCAGATACATCGCCAACAATTTCTGGAACCGGTTGTCCATGACCTTTATTACCCGGAAACGCAGCGACGGAAAATATCATTTTGGCTATTTTGAACGGCATTATTTCTCACCCAGGAAGCGTTATCATTTTAACGGAGACGTCTACGTGCTGACCGGTGGTAATTCTTTTTCCGCCACGTCTCTGTTTGCAAGGGCACTCAAAGGGCAGCGCAACGTAACATTGGTTGGGGAAGAAACTGGCGGCGGTTCTTACGGCAACAACGCCTGGCTCATTCCCGATGTTACCCTTCCTAAAACCGGCCTCCGTTTTACCCTGCCCAAGTTCAGGATGGTCGTCGATAAAAACGCGGTTAAAAACGGCAGGGGTGTATTGCCAGATGCTTTTGCCAGGCCGACCGTGGAGTCGATCCGGAATAATGTAGATCTTAAAATGAATGTTGCAAAACAGCTGATCGCCCAAAAGCGGTTAAGCAAGCCTGTGAGATAAGTGCGCCGCTGTTAGAACTGCTGATCATTCCTGATCACCTGTTGCACCTCCCAATCCTGGTTAAACACAACGAACGAAGCCTGGTAACCCTTCCTGACCATTCCCAGTGTATTATTTTTA
>JBBSSY010000563.1:0-2864 GCA_038241595.1 Chitinophagales bacterium
ATTCAGAATAGTCCGGGGCACAAAAAAAGCATACGTTAGTATGCTTTTGAACATTTCCTGCCTATTGATCTTGTTACCTTCTTTTAATCCTTGATCAATTCTATACATCCTCTGTCGAATCCTTAGCGCATTCTGTACGAATGAACAATCAATGATCTTGCAGGATTTATAAAATTGTTGGTCAGGCGGATATTGGATTGTATCAATTTATCTTACTCTTGTTGAGTCCATGCGTTTCATTCCGTTCTTGCCACCTTTCATGCCTTTATCCATTTTGTGGCCTTTGTCCATTTTGTCGCCTTTGTCCATTTTGTCGCCTTTGTCCATTTTGTGGTCTTTATCCATTTTGTCGCCTTTGTCCATTTTATGGTCTTTATCCATTTTGTGGCCTTTGTCCATTTTGTGGCCTTCATCCATTTTGTTGCCTCCATCCATTTTGTTGCCTGCATCCATTTTGTCGTGGTGCATGCCAGTGCTGTCGTTTCCCCAATTTCCTGATTTGTTATTCATTTTTCCACCTTTCCTATTCATCATTGTTGAATCCTGGAAAGGTTTGTTGATACCAGATAAATCCGAAGACTTTGGCCCCGTTGCAAAACCAGTTGCAGTGATTGACAGACCAATAATTGTTCCGAGTAATCCATTGACGAATATTTTTTTCATAACAAAAAATTTAAAAAAAATCAATTTGGGTGTGTTCAAACATGTTAAACACGAACTTTTTATATAGAGAAAGGATCGTGCCAGCCTGAAAATTGTGTATTAACCCTTAACTGAGAAAATATGTGTAGGATATGGCAGTAAATTCCCCAAAAAACGTTATGTGTATTTATTTAACGGGAATACTGTCTTTCCATTGCCATAAGTGCATGCAGGCATAGGTTCGGAAGGGTTTCCATTTCTGTGAGATTTTCACCATCTTTTCCATGCACATCTTTTTGTCTGAGGTATCAAGTTTATACAAACGGATCATGGCGCCTTGAATGGCACCATCACCACTGGCAAACACGTCTTCACGGCCAAGCGTGAACATCAGCAACATTTCCACGGTCCACCGGCCAACGCCTTTAATTTGAGTGAGATAGGCAATTGCTTCTTCATTGTCCATTTTTTCCAGGATGTGATTGTCCATGCCTTCCGCTAACGCAAAACGAGCCACATTGTGCAGGTAATTTGCTTTTGCATTTGATAAACCAATACCACGAAGCTGATCGAAGGGGGTATTGGCAATCTGTTTGGCAGCCGGCTCCCTGCCACCGTATAGTTCGAGAAAGCGTTTGTAGATAACGGTTGCCACTTTCATGGATAACTGCTGCCCCATGATCGACCGACACAGGCGCAGGTATGCCTTATTGCGTGATTTCAGTTCAAAAGCCGGCTGCAGGCCAATGACCCCAAGCAGCTTTTTATCTTTGAATAAATGAGGCAGGTATGACATCAGGAACATTTACACTGGTTATTCGACAGAATAACTCACGGTTCCGTCCTTCTCGTCCTTTAACGAAATACCCATACCGGTAAGATAGTTGCGGATGCGGTCGGACGTGGCGTAGTCTTTTTTCGATTTGGCATCCTTGCGGATGTCGATCAGTAAACCCAGTACTGCATCCAGCTTGCTGTTTTCATCTTCGTTTTCACTGCGGAGGCCCAGGATATCTTCTATATAATCTTTAAAATATTTTTTTACCCGGTCAAAAGTCGCCGGCGCCAATACGCCCGCGGGCAACTGTTTGTTTTTAATTGAATTTATGGTGGGAGCAATCTCAAAAAGATTTGCCAGTACTTTAGCCGTGTTGAAATCATCGTTCATAAAATCGTCCATTTCACCCAATAGCGTATTCACCGACTGTTCCAGTTCAAGATCCACTTCGCCAGGATTATCTTCTACGGTGAGCTTTTGTAACACCTCGTACACTTCCCATAAACGTTTAAATCCTTTTTCGGCTGCCTGCAGCGCTTCATTGCTGAAATCAAGCGTGCTGCGGTAATGTGTCTGCAGGATGAAAAAGCGGATGGTCATCGGCGAATAAGCCTGTTTCAGCAATGGGTGATCCCCGCTGAACATAGCAGTCAGCGCGATCTGGTTGTTGTAACTTTTGCCCATTTTTCTGCCATTTACCGTGATCATATTATTATGGATCCAGTAACGTACCGGCGCTTCATGATTGCAAATCGTGCTCTGGGCGATCTCACTTTCATGATGAGGAAACTGCAGGTCCATACCGCCCCCATGAATGTCGAACTGTTTGCCCAGGTACTTGGTAGCCATGGCAGAACACTCGATGTGCCAGCCGGGGAAACCTTCACCCCAAGGGCTGGTCCAGCGCATGATGTGTTCAGGCGGTGCCGCCTTCCATAAAGCGAAATCGGCTTTGTTGCGTTTTTCCTCCTGGCCGTCGAGAGCCCGGGTCGTTTCCAGCAGGTCGTCCATAATACGGCCACTCAATTTGCCATAGGGATATTTATCGGCATATTTTTTTACGTCGAAATACACCGAGCCGTTTACTTCATAGGCATATCCTTGTGCGATAATACTTTTGATCATATTGATCTGCTCAACGATATGGCCGGTTGCGGTTGGTTCAATACTTGGTTCAAGGTTATTAAAACGGCCCATGGCCCAATGGAAGCGGTTTGTATATTTCTGCACCAGTTCCATCGGCTCTAAGTTCTCTATCACG
Organism: Chitinophagales bacterium; assembly: GCA_038241595.1. Lineage (GTDB taxonomy): Bacteria > Bacteroidota > Bacteroidia > Chitinophagales > Chitinophagaceae > JADCRZ01. The sequence continues at coordinate 2,682 of JBBSSY010000563.1, forward strand.
GCCTTTTTGGCGATTTTGTCTTCGGCTTCCCGCCCTTCTTCTTCAAAATGGCCGGCGTCGGTTATATTTCTGACATAACGCACCTTGTAACCGAGATGTCGGAGGTACCTGAACACGAAGTCAAAAGTAATATAGGGACGCGCATGCCCGAGATGACTTTCGCCGCTTACCGTGGGTCCACAG
>JBBSSY010000564.1:0-2859 GCA_038241595.1 Chitinophagales bacterium
CAAAGGCATTGGTGAGTGGAAGTGCGATATTAGCCAGGGCAACCACGACCAGCAAAATCGCAAGGCCCGGCGCTTTCTGCGCTATTCCACCCAGTTCTGACATCTTTCGCGTGCCGAATTTTTGCTCGATGGCATTGACCACGATCCACATCCCGAGGATATTGATCCCGTGATTAAACATTTGGATCATGACACCCTGCATGCCGCTTTTGGTGGTAGCAAATACCGCAACACACATCAGCCCCATATGTGCAATAGACGAATAAGCCACGAGGCGTTTCAAATCGTCCTGCCTGATCGCAATCAGCGACGCATAAACCATCCCGATTACGGCAAGCATCGTTACCGTATCGCCCCACAGGTAGGCACCAACTGGTACCACCGGTACTACCCACCTGATCAAACCAAAAATACCCATCTTTACCATAATTGCACTCAGTACCATGGTCACAGCTGTAGGGGCCTGCTCGTAGGTATCCGGTTGCCAGGTATGAAAAGGGAAAATCGGCATTTTTATCGCAAAAGCCAGGAAGAATAACCAGAAGATACCCGACTCCGTCCTCGGCGGCAGTTTGAGGGAATAGAAAGATTCAATGGCAAACGACTGGTTGGCCTGGAAGTACAGATAGATAATAACTACCAACATCAACAACGAACCAATAAATGTATAGATGAAGAATTTAAAAGTTACAGCAATTCTTTTTTCTCCGCCCCAAATGGAACAAAGAAAGTAAACCGGGATGAGCGCAAGTTCCCAGAAAAAGTAAAAAAGCAATGCATCTTTGGCCAGGAAAACACCCATAAGCCCGGCCTGTGACAGCAACATCAACGCATAAAATCGATTTGCGTCTTTGTATTGGTTATCCCATGTGGAAATAAAGATGAGTGGAAAACATATAGCGGTTAGCAAACAAACAATCTGCCCCATGCCATCGAGCTCCACACGAAAACGGCTGCCGAGCGCCGGCATCCATTCTACGTTGCAAACCAGGCTATGTGCGTCTTTTAACAAGGTGAGGCCCAGTATAGAAACAACCAGAGTAACCAATGAAGCGACCAGCGCCCCACTTCTTGCCGCATTGCCCGATTTCATGGCAAACAACAGCAACCCGCTCAGTAAAGGAATTAATATCAGTAAAACAGGTACCATGGTCGTTTAAAATTCAAAGTTTATCGTTTGCAGTTAACAGGTATGCCCGGGTTAACTCATCAAACTGCCTGACGCTATTTTTTCTTAAAGAAAAATTCGATCACGAAAAATACGAGGATGCCGATCACCATCAACAGAATATAATTACCCACCTGCCCGCTTTGCAGTAGCCGTATCTGTCGGCTGCCATACTGGATGCTTCGGCCAACGCCATTTACGATCCAGTCGATCACAGAACGCTCGATAATTTTATTGAAAAATCCTGCAAGTGCATTTACAGGACGCACGATGATCGCATCATAGATTTCGTCCACATACCACTTGTTTTCAAGCAATTTGCCAAAACCTGTGGCGTCTTCCAGTTCAGGTTTGCTGCTGAAACGAACCCAACCTGCGATCACCCCAACAAGTGCAACAGTGACTGAAATGGCCAGCAACAGCCATTCGGTTTGGTGACTAATATGATGTTCGGCCTGCAAGCGTGCGGAACCAGCAAAAATAGGCGCCAGAAATTCACCCAGGGCGTGGCCATCCTTTACAAACAATTCAGGGATGCCTACCAACCCGGAAACAACCGCGAGCACTGCCAGTACGATCAGCGGAAAAGTAATGGCGGCCGGACTTTCATGCAGATGATGCGCCTGGTCGTGCGTGCCGCGGAACGTGCCCTGGAAGGTCATTGCATATAAACGAAACATATAATAAGCGGTCATCAGGGCGCCAAAAACGCCGATATAAAAATAAAGCGGGCTCACAGCATAAGCGCCAACCAGGATTTCATCTTTGGAAAAGAAACCTGAAAATGGCGGGATACCGGCAATAGCGAAACATCCAAGTAAAAAAGTAACGTGTGTGATGGGCAGGTGTTTCTTCAAGCCACCCATATAACGGATATCCTGCTGGCTGCCCATGGCGTGGATCACCGAGCCGGCACCGAGGAATAATAATGCCTTGAAAAAGGCATGTGTCATCACATGGAAAACAGCACCGGTATAGGCGCCAACGCCAAGTCCAAGAAACATATAACCCAGTTGGCTAACCGTAGAATAGGCCAGCACCTTTTTAATGTCATTTTGTTTGATGGCAATCGTTGCCGCAAGTATAGCAGTGGCCAGGCCAATCACCGCCACAACGCTTTGCGTCAACGGCGCGAGTGTGTATAATATATTGCTGCGGGCAATCATATAAATTCCGGCGGTAACCATCGTTGCGGCATGGATCAATGCAGAGACCGGGGTAGGACCAGCCATCGCATCGGGCAGCCAGGTATAAAGGGGTATCTGCGCGCTTTTTCCAGTTGCACCTATAAACAACAACATGGTGATGATGGTGATGTCTTTTATGGAAAGGGATTGTGCTTTCGCAAAAACATCCGCATAATTCAGCGTGCCGGTTTTAGAAATGAGCCAGAATAAGGCAATTAGAAAAGCAAGGTCACCAATGCGGTTCATGATAAATGCTTTGTTCGCGGCATAATTATAGGAGTCGTTCTTGAACCAAAATCCAATAAGTAAATATGAACACAATCCAACTCCTTCCCACCCGATAAACATAATCAGGTAGTTCCCGCCAAGTACAAGCAACAACATGGAAAAAATAAAAAGATTCAGGTAGGCAAAGTATCTACCAAAGTGCTCGCTTTTTTCTTCGTGCATGTAGGAGGTAGAATATACATGAATGAGAAATCCGACACCGGTAATAATCAGCAG
>JBBSSY010000565.1:0-2844 GCA_038241595.1 Chitinophagales bacterium
GCTGCTTTAAATTCGGCCGCGATAAAGTCTGCCGCTTTATTGATGGCTGCCGAACCAGCTTTGCGCCCTCCCATCGCGTCGGATGACAATACCTGCTCTATCCTGGTTACTTCTTGCTGATCTATGTTCTGCCCCCAGGAAATCACAACAGCGAAGAGGGTAATAAAAGAAGCGAAAATATATTTCATGGTACGAATTTCCAGATTTTCTTAATAAGGCTGCCATTGCCAACTGACAATTAACTCCCAATTCCAATTGCCAACTGCCAACTACCAACTGCAAACTGAACTCAAAGGCTCATCATTTCTTTAAACTTCACCGTCTGCCGGCGGCTCACTTCTATTTTTTCGCCGCCCTTCAGATCGAGAAGCAACCCACCGTTGAAATAGGGTTCTATTTTATCGATCATGCGCAGGTTTACGATGTGTTTTCGGTTTGCACGAAAGAAAGTCGTCTCATCCAGCCTTTCTTCAAGCGCATTGAGTGATTTCAGGATCAGCGGTTTATTTGTTCCAAAATATACTTTCGCGTAGTTGCCAACACTTTCAAATAAGCGGATCTCGTTCAATTTCACAAACCAGCAACGCTCACCGTCTTTTACAAAAACCTGCGCATCATTGCGAAGCAAGCCGGTGGTAAGCACCGGCTGCGCGGAAGGTGCAGGATTAAAATCTCTTTCTTCCAGCTGGTTCAATTTCTGCACGGCGTCTGCCAGCCTGTTGGGATCGATTGGCTTTAGCAGGTAATCGAGTGCATTTACTTCGAAAGCCTTCAGGGCGTATTCGTTGTAAGCCGTGGTAAACACCACGTAAGGCACCTGGTCAAGTGCGGCCAACATCTCGAAACCGGTTTTCCCGGGCATTTGAATGTCCAGGAAAATGAGATCCGGACGCAATGATTCGATTTTCTCCAGTCCTTCCTCGGCATTGGCCGCCTCGGCGATGACTTCGATCTCCGCAAATTCTGCCAGTAATTTCTTTAATTCCGTACGTGCCAGTCGCTCATCGTCAATCAAAATAGCTTTTATCATAGTAAACATTTTAAGCAAAGGACGTGGTCCGCGGAATCTGGATTTTCGCTTCCACCATATCTCCTTTTATCTCGTTGATGTAAAAATGAGCCTTATCGCCAAACATGAGTTGCAGCCGGTTCTCCGTACTCGCCAGGCCAAAGCCCTCGCCGTTGCGGTCACCATCAAGCGAGCCGGTATTTAGCACTTTCATTTCGTGGTAATTGTTTCTAAAACTGGAGGATACCTTTACCGTTCCGCCCGCAAGTTCTTTGCTGATACCGTGTTTTATCGCATTTTCCACGAGCGTCTGCAACATCATGGGAGGCACCGGCTGTTCGAGCGTGCCGTCGTCGATATCATATTCGATGCGCAAACGATCCTCGAAGCGCATGTATTCCAGTGCCAGGTAATCTTTCACGATATTTAATTCTTTTTCGAACGGTACCGTTTCCATTTTTTCCGCTTGCATGCTGCTGCGCAGGATGTTACTGAGTTCGGTGACTGCGGTACGCGCCCGGCCGGGGTTTTCATCGATCAAAGCCCGGATGCTGTTTAACGCGTTGAAGATAAAATGCGGATTGATATGCGCCTTGATCGTTTTCAATTCCAGTTCCCTGACCAGTGCCTCCAGTTTGAGGGTATCTACCTGTTGTCGCCGGTTTTTCTCCACGAAATGATAGATGAAATAGATGCAGTTCCACATGAAGAAATACACAAACGACGAGAAGGTATTGCTGATGATAATCTTTGTTTCCGTAAAGGTTTTCTCCTGGTACGTCCTGAGGTAAAATAAACGGGTAAGGAGCGATTCCAGCGATCCGGTAGCCATTGCGAAGGTTACGGTGATGAGGACAAATCCGATCAGCTGCAGTTGCAGGGGCTTAATCAGCAGACTGGAGCGGATGATCGCATGGCGCATGAGGTGTGAAAAACAGATCCCCAGCCCGACGAATATCACCAGGCGACCGCTAAAAATGGCATTGAACTTATCAAAAGTAGAGGCAAAAAATGCATTAATGAAAATGAAGAGGCCCCAGCCCACACCCTGGTAAAACCAATATTTCGAAACCCTCGCATTCATTTCGTAAAGCTATTTAAATAGTAACTGCCGCCAGCCATGAAAAGTATTAGTGGCGGTATGATCGGCTTAACGGTGGTAGCAGCTATTTAATGCTACCTGATACGTGACATTTCGATGAATATAGATATTTTTGCAACTTTTGCAATACCTATTTGTTAAGAATCGTTAACATCCTTGTAACAAGAAGTACCTTGTGCTGTGAAGTTTGATTCTCTATACTTTATTAATCATGACGTCCTCAATGCAAATTATCCCGGGCTCTTTACTGCAGCAAATCGACAGCCCAGCCGATCTTAAAAAACTCAGTAAAGACCAGTTGTTTCTTGTGTGTGAAGAACTTCGCCAGTATATCGTTGATATGGTCAGCGTGCATGGCGGACATTTCGGTGCCAGCCTGGGTGTCGTGGAACTGAGTGTCGCGCTTCATTACGTTTACAATACCCCTTACGACCAGCTTGTTTGGGATGTCGGTCACCAGGCGTATGGCCATAAGATCCTTACAGGCCGGCGCGATGAATTTGTCACCAACCGCAAATACAAAGGCATCAGCGGCTTTCCCAAACGCGGCGAAAGTGAGTATGATACATTCGGCGTGGGCCATTCTTCTACATCCATTTCCGCGGCGCTTGGTATGGCCATGGCGGCAAAATATAAGGGCGAAGACCGGAAATCGGTAGCAGTGATCGGTGATGGCGCGCTAACTGCCGGCCTTGCGTTTGAAGGAATGAATCATGCCGGCGTCGCAGATGCC
>JBBSSY010000566.1:0-2837 GCA_038241595.1 Chitinophagales bacterium
AGCTGTCAGCTATCAGCTATGAGCCAGGAAAATATTGAATTAAAAAACACTATTCATTTCATTATTTTATCCTTTTTAAGTCCCTAGAAACGTATCATGAAACGGTTCTGGCTCATAGCTGATAGCTGAAAGCTGATAGCTCACAGCTGATAGCTGAAAACGGTTACGCTGGCAATATCTGCCGTTTCTCTTTGAAAACCAACATGAAATAAATAAACACGCCGGCTGCAATATATGCGGGCACCAGCCAGATCTTTGTCCAGTCATGACCGGCGCCAGCCTTGTAAAAATCAACCACGAAACCGGAGAACCAGGTGCCGATAAACATACCAAGGCCGTAGGTTGCGAGCGTGAATAAACCCTGTGCCGAATTTTTAATGCCTTCACCTGCTTTTTTCTCGGTGTACATATAACCGGTTACAAAAAAGAAATCATAGCAAACGCCATGTAATACGATGCCGCCGTAAAGCATCCACAGGTTGGCTCCGGTATCACCATAAGCAAAACATACGTAGCGCGCGATCCAGGCGGCCATGCCAAGAAGCAGCATATTCTTGACGCCAATGCGGTTAAAAAGAAAAGGAATGGCCAGGATAAAAATTGCTTCAGACACCTGTCCGAGCGTCATTTTGCCAGCAGCATTTGCCATGTTCAATTCATTCAGGAAGGGGTTCGCGAAACCATAATAGAAAGAAAGCGGGATACAAACCAGCACCGCCGCGATGATAAAAATGAGGTATTGTTTTTTTTTAAAAAGGGCCAATGAATCGGCACCAAATACTTTGGAAGTGCCGGCGGTTTGGCCTTTCGGCGGCGTGTTCGGTAAAAAGAAACTGAAGATTCCCAGCACCGCAGAAACGATGGCCGCCATATTAAATGTCATCGAACTCTTTTCAATGGACAATGCCGCCAGTGTCAACCCGGCGATGATCCAGCCAACGGTGCCAAATACACGAATCCAGGGAAACTGTTTGCCTGGATCGGTCATCTGCGTAAAAGCCACGCTGTTTGACAGGGCGATCGTAGGCATATATAATAAGGAGTAAGAAAGGATCACCCAATAGAAGGCACCGTTGCTGCTCACTTTTGTGGCCAGCAATAGCAGCAACGCGCCGACCAGGTGTAGCACACCCATCAATCGCTGTGCAGCAAAATACCGGTCAGCGATCATCCCAACAAAAAACGGCGAAATAATTGTGGCGATCGCCAGCGCGCTGTAGGCAGCACCAATCTCAACACCGGTCGATTGCAGGTTATTCGTCATGTACGTGCCCATGGTAACATACCATGAGCTCCAGATAAAATATTCGAGGAACATCATCATCGCCAGTAGCACCCCGGTCTGTATTTTCATATTGTATTTTTAGTGTCCAAATAACGATCCCGGATCTACAATCCTGTGGAATAAATGCATTCAGTGGCTGGCATCATTCGTAAAATGACCCTATCAGGGTTGACGTAAAATACCTGTTTCGGGTGGTTTAAATTTTCGCTGAAAAAATACGAACAAATCGGGGGCTATACCAATTTAATAACATCCAGCCTTTTTTTTATCTTGCGAAGGCTTATGAGAATCTACGTCGATACATACCGGCACCAGGGACTGAGAAAAAAACTAATTGTGACGCTGCGTGACAAAGGCATTACTTCCGAAAAAGTGCTGGAGGCAATAAACGCGATACCGCGTCACTACTTTCTCGAAACGACGTTTGAAAACGTTGCATACGAGGACCGCGCATTTCCCATCCTGGAAAAACAAACCATTTCCCAGCCATATACGGTTGCGTATCAAACCGAACTGTTGCAGGTGGAGCCCCACCAGAAAATACTGGAAATCGGCACCGGCAGCGGCTACCAGGCCTGCGTGCTTTCAGAACTCGGTGCACAGGTGTTTTCCATTGAACGGCAGAAGCCGTTGTTTGATATGATAAAATCATTTCCCTTCAAAGCAAAATACCGCAGCCTGAAATTATTTTATGGAGATGGATATGAAGGACTGCCAACTTATGCGCCGTTCGACCGGGTACTGGTTACGGCGGCGGCGCCTTCGATTCCTGAAAAGTTAGTCGCCCAGTTAAAACCGGGCGGCATTATGGTGATCCCGGTGGGAGACAAGATCCAGCGTATGATCAGGCTCACGAAACTGGCCACCGGCGAGACCGATGCCGAAATGTTTGATGACTTTTCGTTCGTGCCGATGCTGGGGGGGAAGAACCGATAAAAACTGGTCGCGGATTTGAATTTCCGCGACCAGTCTGACAGTTATTATATTCTTTCCAGGTTGGAAAAGAAAAAGTTGCCTTCAATCGCTGCGTTCTCATCGCTGTCACTGCCATGAACGGCATTTTCGCCTAACGAGGTAGCGTATAATTTACGGATGGTGCCTTCATCTGCCTTAGCGGGGTCGGTTGCGCCGATCAGCTTGCGAAAATCAGCCACGGCACCTTCTTTTTCCAGGATTGCTGCCACAACGGGACCGCTGCTCATGAAGTCTACCAGGCCCTGGTAAAAAGGCCTTTCGCTGTGCACGGCGTAAAATTCCCCGGCTTTTGCGGGGGTGAGCTGCGTAAGTTTCAAACCGATGATCTTGTAACCGGCTTTTAAAATATGATCGATGATTGCGCCCGTATGGCCGTTTGCGAAGGCATCCGGTTTGATCATTGTGAAAGTTCTATTGGTCATGGGATGAAATGTTTTGGGGGGCAAAAGTATCATTTAGTTTCAAGTTTATCTAAGAAAAGCGTAATCTGGCCGGTTGAACGCGTTTATAAATGCGCTTTCAACCTTGCCAGATTCTGTAAATAAGGCATAATTACCTCGTTTTCTGTTAAGAATCC
>JBBSSY010000567.1:0-2833 GCA_038241595.1 Chitinophagales bacterium
TGTTCAGCGCCTGTTCGAAAAATGTGCTCGATCTGCAGCCGCTCGATCAATACGGGCAGGAAGCCGTTTGGGGCGACCTGGGCCTCATGCAGACATTCGTTAACAATATTTACTACAGCATTTATCACGGGTTCGACGGAAAAATCGGCATGCAGATGTTGTGCGATGAATCGATGCGTACCTCTGATCGCGGCGCGTCCAACGTGACCAACTCGCTCGTATCACCAAGTGACTACTCGGTATTCGGTTCACAGGTGGGACAGATCAAACTTACCTGGGATCCGCTGTATAAAAGTGTGCGTGCCTGCAACGTGTTTTTGGAACAGGTGAAACAACATACCTACACCGACCAGAACCTGAAGAACCAACTGATCGGCGAGGTGCATTTTTTACGGGCATACAATTACCACACGCTGGCCTTTATGTATGGTGGTGTGCCCATCATCAAAAATGCGTACGGTCTGAACGATGAAGTGGAGATTGCCCGCAACTCGTTTGAGGAAACCATTAAATTTATTTCCGACGAATGCGACAGTGCCGCGGCGCTGCTGCCGGTTACGCATGCCACCAACAACAACGGACGCGCCACCAAAGGAGCCGCGCTGGCGCTGAAGTCACGGGTACTGTTATACGCTGCCAGCGACCTGTATAACACGTCAAGCTGGGCCACCGGTTTCACCAAACCGGAACTGGTCGGTTACACCAAGGGTGACCGCGTAGCACGATGGCAGGCGGCGAAAGAAGCGGCAAAGGCCGTCATCAATCTCAATGCGTACAGCCTCTACAAAGCCATCCCTGCCGCCGGGGAAGATGTCGCAAAGAATTACAACAGCATGTTCCTGCTGAAACAAACCAGCGAAGACATCTTCGTGCGGTTCTTCACACAGGTTTCGATGGAAACTTCCGAGACCTATCACCCGGGCCTGCACAATTCGCCGGGTGGCTACCACGGCCATGGCAGCAATAACCCGATCGGGCAGGCGGTGGATGATTATGAAATGAGCAATGGCAGCCGGTTCGACTGGAACAATGCCGCAAACAAGTTAAATCCGTATTCAAACCGGGAACCGCGTTTCTACGCCAGCATCCTGTATGATGGCGCAGTGTGGGCCAAAAGGCCGGTGGACGTGCAACCGCTGGATCCTGTTGGCATCATCCAGACAGGCACCTTTGAAAATGCAGACGGCACGCTGCGGCCGGGACTGGATACCAGGCAGAGCCCGATAGAAGGTTTTAACGGCACCGGTTCGGGTTACTACCAGAAGAAATACATCGACCCCTCCTACCCGTTTCAATACCAGGTGCAGGAATCGCCGTGGCGTTATCTCAGGTATACGGAGATCCTGCTTAATTACATCGAAGCCTGCAATGAAGTGGGTGAAGATGCCGAAGCGCGGAAGTACCTGAACATGATCCGTGTGCGGGCGGGTCTTCCTGAAATCGCTGCCGCCAGTGGCAGCGTGTTGCGCGAACGTGTCCGTCATGAAAGAAGGATCGAGCTGATGTTTGAAGGCCAGCGGTATTTCGACATCAGGCGCTGGATGATCGCGCCGCAGGTAATGGTGAATGCGTATGGCATCGACATCAAATACAAATTCGGGCAGGCGGTACCGTTATATACACCGATAAAAGTGCAGAACAGGTCGTGGAAAGACAAATCGTATTTCATGCCGATCCGGCTCGAAGAAATGAATAAAAACAAGTCGCTGATACAAAATCCGCTGTATTGATAACTCCTTTTTAGCGAAAGCCGCTTCCCGGTGAAGCGGCTTTCGTGCACACATAGGGCAAGATCAGTATCTTACAGCAGGGATTTGCTCACCATTAAAACAGTCAACGTGTTACCGATAAACAGGCGTCAATTTATAAAAACAACTTCCATCATTTCGGCGGGCATCGCCACGGGTCCGGCGGCGTTTGCGGCAGCAACGGCACCGCAGGCGACGGAAGACCTCATCTGTGTCTTTACCAAGTGTCTTCAATTCCTGGATTACGACCGGCTGGGTGAAACCATCGCCAAAGCGGGTTTTAAGGGTGCCGACCTCTCGGTACGCAAGGGCGGCCATGTGACGCCGGATAATATCGGGGTCGATCTGCCAAAGGCCATCAGGGCACTCGAAAAGGCAGGCCTGAAGGTTCCGATGATGGTTACCGATGTCAACGACCCCGACGACCCGATGACGGAAAAAGTACTGAGCGCTGCGTCGCAGGTGGGCATCACGCATTACCGCATGGGCTACCTCAACTACGACCCTGCAAAAACGATCAGGGAAACCCTTGACATGCACAAGCGCACCTTTGAAAAACTCGCGACCATCAACCACAAGTTCAAGATACACGGCGAATACCAGAACCATTCAGGCACCCGCGTCGGCGGACCGGTGTGGGATATTTACTGGATGCTGAAAGACTGCGACCCGGCGTTTATCGGTTCTCAATACGATATCCGGCATGCCGTCTGTGAAGGCGGTAACTCCTGGCCGCTCGGCATGAAGCTGCTGGCACCCTGGATCGGCACCACCGATATCAAGGACTTTGTCTGGGAGAAACAAAACGGCAAATACAAGGTGGAGGACGTTCCGTTGGGCGAGGGCATGGTAGATTACGACGCCTACCTCGATCAATATGTCAAGCTTGGCATCAAGGGACCGGTTTCCATTCACTATGAATACCCGCTCGGCGGTGCCGAATCGGGTGCCACAAAAACCACCATGCCGCTGGAGGAAATTTCGCGTCACCTGGTTACCGACCTGGCCTGGCTGCGGAAAAAGTTTACGGAACATGGCATTGATAAAACGTAAGGTAATTCATCGTTTGCCCTCTTCTTATTGAA
>JBBSSY010000568.1:0-2833 GCA_038241595.1 Chitinophagales bacterium
CCTGGTGGCATTGCGCATGGCGCCCTGTGTATAATCCATCGGCCCTGCCAGCATGCGGATAAACGGGATCGAAACGTCGTAGGTAACCTGGTCAACTGTATTGGGCGACCATTTCATCTGCTCCAGGCCATGCACCCCTTCGAAGTTCAATACGTTCGGGTACGTGCGGTTGAGCCCGGTAGGTTTGTAGGCCCCATGAAAATCTGCCAGCAGTTTGTATTTCGCACAGACCACAGCGGCGCGGTAGTAGAAGTCAACCATCAGCTGGTCATCACGATCCATAAAATCAATCTTGAATCCCTTCACACCCAGATCAGAAAAATACTTCACCACGTTGTCCAGGTCGCGGTCGAAGGCATGGTACCCGGCCCATAATATAATACCGACATTGCGCGCTTTGGCATAATCTACCAGTTCTTTTATATTTATTTCAGGCACCACCTGCATCAGGTCGGCCTTCATGTTTACCGACCAGCCTTCATCCAGGATCACATATTCCATATTGAACTTCGAAGCGAAATCAATGTAATATTTATAGGTCTCGTTGTTTACGCCGGATTTAAAATCCACGCCTTTGATGTTCCAGTCGTTCCACCAGTCCCAGGCCACTTTACCCGGTTTTATCCACGACACGTCTTCGAAACGTGCCGGCGATGCCAGTTTGTATACCAGGTCATTGTCTGCGAGTTCTTTGTCCTGCCTGGAAACAACCATCACGCGCCAGGGAAAATTCCTGGTGCCGGCACATTTGGCAATGTAGCTTTCGCGGTCTTTTACCAGTCCCTGCAGGTTGTTGTGGCCACCAACTTCAATCGTTTTAGGTACCGGTGCAAACACAGCGCTCAACGCATTGGTACCGGCTTGGTGGTTGAGGTACATCCCCGGGTAATCTTCCAGGTCGGCTTCTGTGATACAAACTTTTTTACCATTCCCGACACCTACAACAAGAGGCAAAAATGCCAGGCGTTTTGGATCCAGTTCAGACAAATTTACACTGGTGTATACATTCTCAAAAGAGTTGAAAAACTGCTCCTCAAAATTTTCCGGCGCGTCCTTCTTGTTGACGTAAGGAACCACGGCAGGATAATCTCCCGTGAAGTTCAGCGTCACCGCTTCGTTTAATACGTTGAAGCCGGTTTTCTTACTCGTGGCAAAACGGTACGCCACGCCTTCATTGTATGCACGAACAATGAACCGGTAATCGTTATTACAGGTTAATACCAGTTCGTTGTAATTGTCTTTCACCTTAAGCCGTTTGTAAAAGGGCGCATCGATGACCTGGTTGGTTGTGGTGGTAGAAGCTTTGGTCACCACCGCATTTTTACCGAGCGTTTCCCCACCGGCGAGTGACATCGATATGCCTGAACTGCGTATAACCGTGTCCGCTTCATGCAGCACGGTGTAACTAAACATATTTTTAGTCTGAATGATGAACGCCAGTTTCGCATCGGGTGACTGTACCCGGTAAACACCTGTTCCCTTTTGGGCGTTTACCGCCAGCACGAAGAAAACAAACGAGCAAAAAATAAGCACCTTTTTCATAATATTATTTAAATGATTTTTTTTAATGGCAGTAAAGCAGGAGACTACCTCTCCAGCATTTCGATCGCTTCCACGTTGCCCTGTTGTACCGCCAGGTCCAGCACAGACAATCCCCGCACATCAAGGATCGTTTTGTCGGCACCGCGATCGAGGAGCAGTTTTACCAGGTTGTTGCGGCCGAAAATAGTGGCAAACATCAGGGCAGTTCCGCCATTGCCATGCTGCAGGTTCAGGTCTGCGCCATGATCGATCAGCAATGAGGCGATTTCAGGATATCCTTTAAAGGCGACGCCCATCAGCGCCGTATTGCCGCCAAAGTCGGCCATGTTCACATCTGCCCCATTTTCGAGCAGCAGTTTGGCTGCCTCATATTGCTCATTGTAGCAGGCCACGATCAACGGCGTGTACCCTTTCGCGTCCTGGATATTCAGGTCTGCTTGCTGGTTGACAAGTTCCTGCAGCACCGCCATTTCTCCCTGCCTGGCCGCGGGAATTACAAGTTCATTGATTGGTATCATCGTGAATGAATTATTATTGTATAAAGTGTTGAACCGGAAGCCCGGCCAATTAGCCAGCGATTCGTGAAACAACGGGTGTGATGGTTAATTGGTTTTAAAGGTAGTTTAGTGCCCGCAAAAATAATTATTCTTGTCACGCACGAAAACATCGTCCCAAAAAAAGACTGTCGGATAATACCAGAAATGATCAAAGAGAAAAACCACCGCATAGGCAACATCCTTGCATTTTCCCTGATACCGCTTTCCGGTTTCGCCACGGACATCTACATCCCTTCCCTGCCGACCATGGGCACAGACCTGCACGTCAGCAGCATCCAGGTGCAATTGACGCTCACGTTTTTTCTGGTCAGTTATGGCCTCTCGCAACTTTTTATCGGCAGCATCGTGGACAGCTTCGGGCGGTACCGAATCAGCCTGGCAGCTTTGCTGGTATTTACTGCAGCCAGCATCGTTATTGCCACCACGCATAACATCTACCTGATATTATGCATGCGCATCGTACATGGAATCACCGTGGCGATGATCGTGGTCGCCAAACGCGCGTTCTTCATCGACCTTTACGAGGGAGACCGGTTAAAAAATTACCTCAGCCTGTTCACCATCACCTGGTCAGCAGGCCCCATTATTGCGCCTTTCCTCGGCGGTTATCTCCAAAGCACCTTGGGGTGGCAATCGAATTTCTATTTCCTTGCCGCGTTCTCGCTGGTCATTTTTATACTTGAATGTATTTTCAGCGGGGAAACGCTGGCAAAGCCGGCGCCTTTTAACGTGCG
>JBBSSY010000569.1:0-2822 GCA_038241595.1 Chitinophagales bacterium
AAGATGGGTGTTAAGAACTAACAAGATCATTGCAGGCACCGCCGAAGCAGCGATGAATTGAACAAGCAGGCAGGCAACGATCCACTAGCGGTGATGTATAGCCCAACGTGTATGAACAAATAGTGATATACTTTGCACGCAGGTCGTCCCAGTGGAGATTACAAAAACCGATTTTATTGCTAGATTCCTATGGCGCTGATGGGCCCATCATCGGGTTTAAAATAGGCTGCATATAAAGCTTCCCCGGAGGCAGGTTTTAAAAACAACCATGCCGCAATTGCGGCTACAAGGATAATTGAAGCTGCTGCCAGCCATCTGGTACCGTTGCTAAAAACAGTAAACACTTTCTTGTCAGACGCTGTTTTGATCTCATGCTGGTGAAACTGGTTCAACCGGCTTTGCAACTTACCTTCCTGGATGGCTAAAAATGTTAGTCTCAGTTCATCTGTTTTAGCCTTCAGTACGGCGTCCGGGGAGAGCCGGACGGCAAAAGCCGTTGCTTCTTCCGGCTCCATTTCCTGCAACAGGTAGCGCTCGATGTCCTCAAACTGAGATAAAGATATATCCTGGTCGTTGCTCATTTTTTTTCTTTCGTTTGCATTAATTCTCTCAGTCGCTGAATACAGCGGTATTTATTATTTCGGGCAGTGGCTTCGGTCCATTTCATCACTGCCGCGATGCTACGCATGGATTCTTTGTTATAATAAAATCTCTCCAGTACATCCCTGCAATTATCTCCCAGCAACCTGAGATTAAGTTTTATACCATCCAATAAATGATCTTCATAGCCTTTTGACGGATCAGCATCAGCAAGTTCGCCAGGTTCTGCCAACGTCACCACCTGCCGGCGTTTTGCAGCACGTAACTGATCAAGCCATTTATTTTTAGCTACCTGGTACAAATAGCCTTCCAATGATGGTTCATCATGCAGCCGGAACCTGTCTAGCTGGATATTTCTCCGAACGGCTATAAACGCCTCCTGGTAAATATCCTTTGCTTCGTCATTGGTGCCATGATTATTCAAAACATACCGTTCAACTTTGGCAAAATTATTACGATAAAAAGTTCTGAGCACGAGCTCATCATTCAGTTTAATAGCTGGCAACACATTACCAACGGTACCAGTATTTACAATATCTTTTGACATATAGTATTGATTGCCAAAAAATAATTTAAAAATCGGAATAAAAGAATTGCCGCTGATTTTTGGGGATCAGGATGGTGTGTCGATAAATAAAACTGAATTCTGATTTCGGATCAGTGCTCCCGCTTGATCTGCATTATAACCTGCGTTGCACCTAAAAAGCAAACTGAAATTGGAAGGTATTTTTTTCATGGGACTATATGATTTCCCTTACATCGTGCTTTTCTTTAAATGTCATCAGTAGGAAAAGAATGTGTAGACGCCTTAAGTATGAAGGTGCTCTCCAACCTGGTTTGGTTTTAAGTATTCTCCCCTACCCTTTTCACGGCCAGGAAAATTCATCTCACCAACGCAGTGAAAAAGATTGCTTCCCATATCCTCCGGCTAACAAGTGTGCAAATTCATTGAGGAAACCTAACGGTACCAGACAAACGAAAAGGCGCGTAAACACCTGGCTGATGCCTCCTGTTTTTAGGGTTCTGTAAATTGTAGTGCGGATTTTAGACAATCCTCCAAATCATTCATAATATTGTTGCATGAAACACCCCGGTGAATTACCTGGTTGCCCGAAATTGTGCGCTAAATTGTATATCAAGTAACGTAACGAGTATAAATAGTGTTTATGAAAATGATCAATTGGTTGGTTGCAGCAGGAGCGGTAATGTTTTTCATTGGTTGTATTAATTCCCTGGCAAGCGATGCCCGCCAATCGGATGTCCCAGGTAAAGAATTGTATATAGAACAGGATGCAAAGGCAGAAACCATTTCCATTTTTAGAAAGGGCACCAAAGAACCATTAGTAGTACAGAATGCCAAAGCGGCCTTCAGGCCTTTTTTGCATCCTATTGCAGCACCTGATGGAAAGGGATTTATTACAGAATATAGTCCTGGCCACCATAAGCATCAAACCGGCCTTTACTGGGGGTTTACCAGGGTTAACGGACGTGATTATTTTCATAATCCAGGGGGAGATTACTGGAAGCGTGTATCCGCCAACGTTGTTGAAGGAAAAGGAGCTGAGGTAAAATGGCAAACTGTGTACGATTTGTTGAATGAACAGGGAACGCCTGTTCTTACCGAAACACAAAACTGGAGCATGTCGGAGGATAGCGGAAAATACCTTATTTCCCTGGAATGGAGCGGCGAAGCAAAAACCGATATTACGATCGGGAAATATGATTATGGCGGATTGTTTCTGCGTATGCCCTGGAAAGCAGGTATGAAAGGCGAAGTGGTAAATGCCGCCAGGCAGAAAAATGAAAAAGCAGAGGGTCAAAGGGCAATGTGGGTTGATCTGGCGTTACAAGTCGAGGGCCGTAATGACATGGCGCATGTTGCCATCTTCGATCATCCTCAGAATAAAGGGTATCCTCAGCATTGGAGAGTTGATGAACAGATGGGAGTAGGTGTTGCCACTGCGCGGGAAGAAGATTGGAAGATTAATAAAGGAGAGACGGCATTGATCCGGCACCAACTGGTAGTTTATACAGGACCGCGGGATGATGTTAAACTCACGCAGCAATGGGCTAAATACAGCGGCCAGAGTTCTACTTCTGTTTTATGGCAGATAGCGCGGGATGAAGGGCTTGAAGCAAAGTTTCTCACAGCCGACGAAGCGGTGAAAGCCATGACCATCAAGGATGGGTATAAAGTAAATGCCTGGGCCAGCGAGCCCCTC
>JBBSSY010000570.1:0-2815 GCA_038241595.1 Chitinophagales bacterium
AGCGGCACCGTAGCCTCCCGGGTTCTTACAAACGACACCGTGGAGGAGGCGGAATAGTTGCCCGGTAGCGGTTCAGGCAACAATGTGGCGGCCGAAGGTGCCAGGCCATCGTCCGGAAGCGGTTTGTTGGACAGCGGCGCCTGGGCAGCCACCTCCAGGCAAATTAACGATGAAATTAACGCGGATGTATACACGAAACGAACGGGCAATAACATAGCAGACCTTTTTTATATTTAAAGTCGGAGAAATAAAAAAAACTGGATACTTTGTAAAACAGGGTAGGGAATGGACCGGTGATTAACGCAGCAAAGCCATTGTGTTAATACATCGTAAATGTAGAATATGAACCTGCCCGCACGATTTGATATTTGTCAAAAAATGAGGATTGATGGAATTTTAAAAAAACAGCATTAACTCCCAGGAACATTGTTAACGCCAAAATAAATCGGGTAGTTATAAAGGGTTCTTGCTATTTTAGGAGCAGGATAGATATAGCGTGATTTACCTTGCCAGGTAATCAGGCAGCATGGAATGAATCCAGGTAAATTTTTATGATCCGGTTACCTCTGCGGGATAAATACAAACCACTTCTAACAACCATCAATATGAAATACATCACACTTATTGCCCTCGTCGCATTTATTGCCTGCGAAACGCCGGCATTCGACGGCGACAAGCGACAGATCATGGCCAAAAATTATATCAGGAGCCAGATCGGGCGAAACCGGTCATTGTCCATCACCGGCTTTGGAGAGGATACGCTGGACATAATACAGCAGCCGCTACTTGAAAAACCAATCCGGTACGCAATCTCCTTTAATTATAAAGATTCAACGGATGCTGTCGTCACTAAAAAAGCAGTCGTACTTTTTACCCCCGATGGGCATTCTATCGTCCAGGCGGAAATCGTTGACGCGCCGTAATGCCATTCACCACCTATTGGGTTTCGATTCAATAATTACTTTACCAAGATGACAAAAATCTCCCAGCGTTTCTTATCCCTGGATGTCTTTCGCGGCATGACCATTTGTTTTATGATCATCGTGAACACACCAGGCAGCGGCGCGGCCGCTTACGCACCATTGGATCATGCCGGATGGCATGGCTTCACACCGACGGACCTTGTTTTTCCGTCGTTCCTGTTTGCAGTGGGCAACGCCATGAGTTTCTCCATGTACAGATACAAACAGATGGGCAATATGGCACTGCTGTCGAAAGTATTTCGCCGCACCGCGCTGATTTTTTTACTGGGATACCTGATGTACTGGTTCCCTTTTTTCCGCTTCGACCAGGCTGGAAGTATTTCCTGGTTCCCAATAAGCGGCACGCGTATTATGGGTGTGCTGCAACGCATCGCATTATGTTATTGTTTTGCTTCCCTGCTGATCCATTACTTCTCCACGAAAACGGTGTATGTCATCGCCTTTTTCCTATTGGTGTTATACTGGATGCTGTTACTCTTCTTTGGCGATTCCATGCAGCCGTTTAGTTTGCTCGGCAATGCAGGACTGTACCTTGATCACGCGTTACTTGGCGACAACCACCTGTATCATGGCGAAGGCATTGCATTCGATCCAGAGGGGATACTCGGCACGTTACCTGCCATTGTAAACGTGTTGATCGGTTACTATGCGGGCACATACATCCAAAAAAATGGAAAGGGTTTCGACACGTTGACGCGTTTGTTGCTGGTTGGCATCCTGTTCATTTTTATCGCCCTCTGCTGGAACATGGTGTTCCCGATCAATAAAAAACTATGGTCGAGTTCTTTCGTGATGATCACGACCGGCATTGACCTGGTGCTGATTGCCACAATGATTTATATCCTCGAAATAAAAAACTGGAACTTCTTGAATTGGACTGGTTTCTTCCTTATCCTGGGTAAAAACCCACTCTTTATTTACCTATTGTCGGAAGTGTTGATTACGCTGGTCGGCATGATACATATGTCATCAGGCGGCAATTTCAACGGCTGGATCAACAAGGTTTTCTTCCAGGTAATTGCCCCGGGGGCACTCGGTTCACTGCTTTTTGCGGTAAGTTATATGCTTGTATGCTGGGCAATTGGCTGGTGGCTCGATAAAAGGAAGATCTATATCAGGGTATAACCGCGTTTGTTATCCATGGCTTTGCGAGACGAACCGCACATATACCGGCGTGCCTGGTAACTAACCACCGGCCTTTCCTTATCTTCGCAGCATGGAAGAGCTGTTACAACAAATAGAAGGTTATAAGCACGAGATGAGCGCTTTCCAGGCGCAGGGAGCCGACGGAGTTGAAAGCTTCCGGATTAAATACCTTGGTACCAAAGGGCTTGTAAAGCAGGTGATGGGTGAGATGAAAAACGTTCCCAACGACCGGAAAAAAGAATTCGGCCAGATCCTCAATGAATTCAAACAGTTTTCAGAAGCCCGTTTTGAGGCGCTGAAAACAGCCATAGAAAGTAGCGATACCTCGGTAACGGGTAATACAGGTGCCGGGGATTTCGATCTAACCCTGCCGGGGGATCCGTGGCCGGTTGGTACCCGACACCCGATCAGCCTGGTCAGCAACCGCATCATATCTATCTTCCAGCGGCTGGGATTTTCGGTAGCGGAAGGGCCTGAAATTGAAGATGACTGGCACAATTTTACGGCGCTGAACCTGCCTGCCAACCACCCGGCGCGTGACATGCAGGACACGTTTTATCTTCACCAGAACCCTGACTGGATGTTGCGCACCCATACGTCGAGTGTGCAGGTACGTGAGATGGAAAAAGGAAAGTTACCCATCCGGATCATCTGTCCCGGACGCGTGTACCGCAATGAAACCATCA
>JBBSSY010000571.1:0-2810 GCA_038241595.1 Chitinophagales bacterium
AATACAATGTCGTTTTTGTTAATAACCTCATGCAGCGAAGTTTGTGGTTTGTAGTTTATAGTTTGTAGTTAGAACCAGATGCCATCAAAACCCTATAAATTAATTAATTGTCCGTCATCCGGTAGCCTGAGCGGTATACGGTTTTAATATAATCTCCACTGCCGGCATCCATCAATTTTTTACGAACGTTTTTAATATGGGTGTATATAAAATCGTAATCACCCGCCTGCACGTACTCGTCTCCCCAGATATGTTCAGCAATGGCCGCTTTCGTGAGCACCCTGCGGGCGTTGACAATAAAATACTCCAGCAGTTGGTATTCCTTTTCGGTGAGATCAACCGGGCGGTCGTTTACTGTTAACCGTTGGGCCTCCGGGTCCAGTTTTATTTCATGGAAATGAATGACTTTGCTGCCTTCAAACTTTCGCCTGCGCAGGATGGCGTTGATGCGGGCATTCAGTTCCGACAGATGAAACGGCTTGGTCAGGTAGTCATCCGAGCCCAGTTCTAGTCCATGCAGTTTATCATCGAGCGCATTGCGGGCGCTGATAATAATAATGCCGGCTTTTGACCCCAAATTCTTGATGGCGGAAACGATAGCAAGGCCGCTGCCATAAGGCAAACCAATATCTACCACGATACAATCATAGGTAAACTGTGAGACTTTTTCTTTGCCAGTCAGGAAATTATCGGCTGTCTCGCAAACGAAACCCTGGTACTCCAGGTATTGCCTGATCGAATCCCGCAGGGCATTCTCGTCTTCTATGATTAATACTTTCATCGTGGATTGAGGTTAAAAGTAGTGATAGTCGGGCACTCAAAAAAAATACCGCCCTCACCAGGGCGGTATCTTCATAACCATTCACACAAACCAATCACTGATTACCGGAACTTATTGTGCCCCGTTTAAATCATTCAAGGCATACTGGTAAACTTGTCCGGGTGCTTCAGGGTAAACGCCACTGATGATGGCACTGTTGCCTGCCTGTTTTAAAGCAGCTTTCAGTTCGTCTACGGTTGTCACCTTGTTGTTGTTTACGTTCGTAATGATGAATCCTTCTTTTATCCTTGTCTGGTCAGAAAGCAATCCCTGTCCCAGTTGTTTGATCATCACACCTTTGTTATTTTCCATCGGCTCGAAGCTGGCTCCCAATTGTTCGATCACCTGGTTTTTCACACTGGCGTAGGTACCGACATCGCCTTTCAGGGTAACGGCTGCATTCTTTTCAGTTCCATTGTGTTTGAACGTAATGTTTATCTTATCACCCGGGCGAAGGGCGGCAATTTTTCCAACCATTTCATTGCCAGACACGATCGTTGCGCCATTTATTTTGGTAATGAAATCGCCTTTTTCGATACCCGCTTCGGCGGCACTGCTTCCTTTGGAAACATCCAGCACGAATACGCCATCGCCTTCCTTGATGTTATTCTTGCCGCGTTCTTCCTGGGTCATCTGGTCACTGGGATACATGATGCCGAGGTAAGCCCTTTTGGTGCTGCCAAATTTGATGATATCGCTGGCTACTTTTTGTACCAGATTGGACGGGATGGCATATGAATATCCCGCATAAGAACCGGTTGGTGATGCGATGGCGCTGTTGATGCCGATTACATCGCCATCAGTATTTACAAGCGCGCCACCACTGTTGCCGGGGTTTACCGCTGCATCGGTCTGGATAAATGATTCCACGGGCGAGCTGCTGTTGCGGCTGTTGATGCCAATGCTTCTTGATTTTGCGCTGACGATACCGGATGTAACGGTGGTCGACAGGTTCAGCGGGTATCCGATTGCGAGTACCCACTGACCCAGGTGCACGTTGTCAGAATTGGAGAAACTGAGGAATGGCAGATCCTTGCCTTCGATTTTGATGACTGCAAGGTCTGAGCTGGGATCTGTGCCGATCACCTTCGCTTTGTAGTCCTTCTTGTCATTGAGTGTAACTGTCAGTTGACTGGCACCCTCCACCACGTGGTTATTGGTAACGATGTACCCGTCGCCACTGATCAGCACACCCGAACCTGAAGCTTTTTGTTCAGGCATTTGCATCTGCGGGTTGCCGTTGCCGCGATCAAAGAATTGTCTCAGCAGGTCGTTGTCCATATCGCGGTCGCCGGAAACCTGTTTCGCCTTCATTACCGTGCGGATGTGCACGACGGCAGGCGCCGCTTTCGTAGCTGCCTTTTCAAAATCAACCACCGGTCCGCCTGTTGGCGCAGCGGTATAACTTGTTTTACTAAAGAGCCCTGCATCCGTTGCGTTACTGCTTTGAGCAACCTGCGGTTTGTTATGCTTTTGAAGCAGGGCGCCCCCGCCAAATGCGGCTGCGGCAATCAGTATCGCCGCTATAGATTGTTTGACTGTCATGTGCTGGAGTTTTAATTATACACAAACTTATACCCGACTTCTGGAGCAATTCTGGAGAAAATTGTAAAGGGCGCGTTAAAGAAATCAGGTTGACAGCCTCTAAAAAGAGTACTTTTTTTTACGTCAATTTCAGCCTTGGATCGTTGAAGCCTTATCAAGTGTTCCTTAAACAAACGCATTACATATCGTAGAGGTTTATATTAATCCCTGGGGAGTCCTTAACGCTCAGCTATATCTTCGGAAAGTGATCCAGCATGATTATTTTCAAACCGGCCAAAGAATCTACCGCATGATCGCAGAAAGAACCGTCAGGCAAAATATCAAACCCTGGGAATCACCGGTGGAATTGATTAGAGCGACGAAAGGCTGTACATTTCACCATGAAACGACGACGATGGTAAGACTGAGGGAAGGTGAAGGGTTGGTTACTCAACTTGACACATTA
>JBBSSY010000572.1:0-2800 GCA_038241595.1 Chitinophagales bacterium
GGATATTCTTCCATGCGCACCTCGGCCCATTCAGCAATATATCCCGCATCTTTGCCGATCGATTCAAGAAAGCCCTTCAGCCCCACCTCTTTGTGGATGAGTGCGCGTAGGACATGGGCCGGGTAGAAGTACTCATTATGGTCTTCCTTTGCCAGGGACTGGGCTATTTCCACCGCGGATTTCATCGAGTCATTAAGAGCAAGAGTAGGCATGATTAATTGTTAGATATTAATTGTGTAAGCCGCGGTAAGCGGTTGCAGGTACGATCAATAAAAATGTTGATACAAATTGTTTAACGCGCTGTAGTCATAAAGTGTGTAACCGATTGTAAGCTGCAGCTGGTAACTGTTGTTCTTATGCCAACTGCTAAAGCCTCTACAGTAAAATATCACATAAATTGTGAATCTCATAGCTTTCGTCAGGATTTTTAATTGACCTTGCTTCAATCATTTTAAATGTATATTTTACGTTATTTGGAAAACAGTTATTAAATGAGTCGCGTAAAATTAAAAAAGGTAAATCAGCATGGTCAATTATAAGATGCCGCTTCAACTGGCTCGGGTTATGGCAGGTGGTGAACTGGCGACCTGCAGCCAGGTAGAATCGATTACAAAAAACCTTGAGCTTATATTGACAACCCGCTTCGGCGAACATCGGAGCGACCCTAGTTTTGGTTGCGAGATATGGGAACTTGATTTTGAGCTTATCGTGAGCGCACGATTGTGGGAAGAGAAACTCAGGCAGTCTTTGTTAAAATCTGTTATTACCCATGAGCACCGCCTGTCAGATACCGCGGTGACCGTGACCGTGTCTGATATGGAGAAATTTAATGTCTTCAAACAATTTACGGAAATAAAGAAAAAAGTGGATATTCATGTAACCGGGATCATACATAAAACAGGTGAATCGTTTAGTTTTAATACCAATATGTTTCTGAGCCCGCTTTCATTGGACTAATTCAATCCTATGCCTTTAGATATCAACGACTCCAAAGAAGTGATCAAAAACAGGATGTTAAAACACGCCCTGGCTTACTGGAGTATTAAAAATACCGAGGATCTCGACCCGGTAATAAAATTGCTGCTGGAAGCAATTTCTTCCGAATTACACCATCTGGGCAATGAAATAAAAGACACGCAGGTACGAATACTCGAAAAAATCGCCAACCTCCTTGCGCCTGACTATCTTACCTCGCCGAATCCTGCGCATGCCATACTCCATGCGTCGCCCGTGGAGCCTACTGAAATGTTGTTTCGAACAACAAGTTTTTTTGCACAGCGAAAAATATCTTCGAGACAGAATGAAATTCTTGACACAGCCATCGATTTGTATTTTACACCGGTAGACAAAGTGCAGGTGTTCGACCTTCAGATTGAGCACATTGCCACCGGTGGTAACCTATACGTCTATGATGGCTTTTTCAACAAACAATTTGTAGCCAGGTCAAAAGGCAAGTTAACTGAAAGCAACACGTTATGGTTGGGTCTGAAGATCAACCGGAAATTTGACGACATCCAAAACCTTTTTTTTTGTTTCGATTGGAAAAACCTCGAGACAAGGCTGGCGAACCAGATCTACCAATTGCTTCCGTCCGCCAAATGGTTTATCGGGGAAAAGGAAGTATCCGTGTCTCCTGGTCTGCAGTACGCCGCCGAAGCGCAAAAAAAAGATATGTACGAAGCCATTTTCTCGGAATACGACTTGCTGTCGCTGCGGGAAAAAGACGTTAAACATTTTTATGATCCCAAATTTGTAACCATAACGGACAAACGATTTAATAGTATCAGTGAATACCTGCAGACTTACCCGTTGGCGTTTAAAAATATGTATGCCGAAAATGATTTGTTGAAGTTTACGGAGAAGTTATTATGGATCCGGATTGTGTTCCCCGCTGCCATGCAACAGGAATACCTCAGCGAAGCGTACGTATATCCCAATGCTTTCCCCGTAATGAACCGCCGGGTAAACGATCTGAAATACCGGTTAAAAGGCGGTAGCAATATTATCCCCCTAAAAACGGGCACGCTTGATCAGTTCCTTTCCGTCAAATCACTGTCTGATGAGGTTCAGCGATATAAATCTGTTCCCTATCGAAAGATGGACGAAGAAGAAAGCGGTACGTACACACTCCGAAATGGCGGGGTGGAACGTTTTGACGGGCGCAATGCACGCGAACTTATTAGTTACCTGCTTGAGCTGATACGAAGCGAAAGTTCGGTTTTCTCTGCGTACGGGTACGATTTTATTGCCACGACCCTGAAAGAAATGAACCAGAAAATTTCTCTCATGGAACAGAAGACGCGGGGGTATATCAACAATGCCGCAGAAATTCCGAATTACATTATTGTAAAACCTTTCGAAGGCCATGATATGATGTATGCGGAATACTGGACAACGCTGGCTGAAGTGGCCAACAATCTCCGTTCAGGAACGCTTCTGCAGCAGGCGAAAGGGGTAAAGGTAAAGCCGGATTCCTTGTTGTTACTGAGCACCAGTACCGGGGGCAAGAACCGGCTACGCCCGGAAGAAAAGCTAAACGCATTCCGGTACGGCATCATGACGAGAAACCGGATCATCACGAAGGACGACATCCGCAATTTCTGTTTTTACGAAATGGGTGAACGGATCAGCAAGGTTACCGTGGAAAAGGGTTTTGAACGTTCACTCCTGTCGAAAGAAGCATTCCGCAGAACGATCGATGTCCTGCTGACTCCTTCAGAAGATGATGAACAAGATGCCGTTGCCTGGGAACTCCTGTGCCAGCAATTGAAATCAAAATTACAGGCACGTTCGGGCATGA